>NZ_JACBXX010000162.1 GCF_013415245.1 Streptococcus danieliae
GTCGGATTTTCGCACAACGAAAAGTTGATGTGGAACCTGTCTTTGGACAGATAAAGGCTTGTTTAGGTTACAAACGTTGTAATCTACGAGGAAAACGACAAGTAAAAATTGACATGGGATTGGTTCTCATGGCCAATAACCTCCTCAAATATGGGAAGAGGAGTACCTAAAAAGAAAAGGAGAGACTCATTTCAACGAATGAATCTCTCCTTTTTATACTTTACGGGACTTTTTGTCCCAAGCTCGAGAGTACCAAATCTTGTTTGCGAAGCAAACTCCAATCGTTCGCTTGATAGCGAACATTTCATGTTCGTCCATATCATAGGCTCAGCGAGTCAATTCCTGACTCGCTGAGAGGACTCCGAACCCGACCTAATCAACCTTGTGGGGGTGGGACTACGAACTAATTTTGAAAAAAATTAGTTCGTAGTCCCACTCCCCTCTTTTTATTTTTCTTCTATATAATTAGAAAAAATGAGGGTCTAAAAACTTTTTAAAAAAATCGTAGCATTTCCCTTGCAATGCTCCCGCGCGTGTGGTAGACTATTCAAGTGCTGTAAAAAACACAGTCTTAGCTTTGATACAAGAGGTTGCGACACGCTCGGTTGCACTGCCACGCAAGGCGGTCGGTTTTCTTGAGGAGCTAGCCTATTACTTAAATAGACGAAAAAGGAGAAAAAGATGGCAAACAAAAAAATTCGCATTCGCTTGAAAGCTTACGAACACCGTACACTTGACACAGCGGCTGCTAAAATCGTAGAAACTGCTGGTCGTACAGGTGCTGAAGTAGCGGGGCCAATCCCTCTACCAACAGAACGTAGCCTTTACACAATCATTCGTGCGACTCACAAATACAAAGATTCTCGCGAACAATTTGAAATGCGGACTCACAAACGTTTGATCGACATCATCAACCCAACTCAAAAAACAGTTGACGCTTTGATGAAACTCGACCTTCCAAGTGGTGTGAACGTAGAGATCAAACTGTAATCAAGGAACGAGATCGCGTGATCTTGTCTTGAGCATAAAAAACGCTCGTTAAAAACTTTTTGAAAAAATAGAAAGAAAAGGAACATTTTCTCATGACAAAAGGAATCTTAGGGAAAAAAGTGGGAATGACTCAAATCTTCACTGAATCAGGTGAGTTTATCCCTGTTACTGTTATTGAAGCAGCTCCAAACGTTGTTCTTCAAGTGAAAACAGTTGAAACAGACGGATACAACGCTGTTCAAGTTGGTTTTGACGACAAACGTGAAGTATTGAGCAACAAACCTGCCAAAGGCCATGTAGCGAAAGCTAACACAGCTCCTAAGCGCTTCATTCGTGAATTCAAAAACATTGAAGGCTTGGCAGTTGGTGATGAAATCTCAGTTGACACTTTCCAAGCTGGAGATGTTGTTGATGTAACAGGAACTTCTAAAGGTAAAGGATTCCAAGGTGTTATCAAACGCCATGGTCAATCACGTGGACCTATGTCTCACGGTTCTCGTTACCACCGTCGTCCTGGTTCAATGGGACCAGTTGATCCAAACCGTGTTTTCAAAAACAAACGTTTGGCTGGACGCATGGGTGGTGACCGTGTAACAATCCAAAACCTTGAAATTGTTCAAGTTGTTCCAGAGAAAAACGTTATCTTGATCAAAGGTAATGTACCAGGTGCTAAGAAATCTCTTATCACTATCAAATCAGCAGTGAAGGCTGCTAAATAATTAAGGAAAGGGGAAAACAGTCACAATGGCAAATGTAAAATTATTCGACCAAACAGGTAAAGCAGCTGGCGAACTTGCCTTGAACGATGCAGTATTTGGGATCGAACCAAATGAAGCAGTTGTGTTTGATGTGATTATCAGCCAACGTGCAAGCCTTCGTCAAGGAACTCACGCAGTGAAGAACCGTTCAGCAGTATCTGGTGGTGGCCGTAAACCATGGCGCCAAAAAGGAACTGGACGTGCTCGTCAAGGTTCTATCCGCTCTCCACAATGGCGTGGTGGTGGTGTTGTCTTCGGACCAACTCCACGTTCATACAGCTACAAACTTCCACGCAAAATGCGTCGTTTGGCTCTTCAGTCTGTTTACTCAGCTAAAGTTGCTGAAGACAAGCTTGTAGCAGTTGAAGGTCTTTCCTTCACAGCGCCAAAAACTGCAGAATTTGCAGCTGTTCTTAAAGCACTTAACATTGATTCAAAAGTACTTGTGATTCTTGAAGAAGGAAATGAATTTGCTGCACTTTCAGCTCGTAACCTTCCAAACGTAAAAGTTGCGACTGCAGCAACTGCAAGTGTTCTTGATATCGTGAATAGCGACAAACTTCTTGTTACTAAAGAAGCGATCTCAACTATCGAGGAGGTTCTTGCATAATGAACTTGTATGACGTTATTAAAAAGCCTGTCATCACTGAGAAATCAATGGCTCAAATGGAAGCAGGGAAATACGTATTTGAAGTAGATACACGTGCACACAAACTCTTGATCAAGCAAGCTGTTGAAGCTGCTTTTGAAGGTGTTAAAGTTGCAAACGTGAACACAGTGACTGTGAAACCTAAAGCAAAACGTGTTGGACGTTTCAATGGTTTTACTGCAAAAACTAAAAAAGCTATCATCACACTTACAGCTGATTCAAAAGCAATCGAGTTGTTTGCTGCTGAAGCTGAATAATCTAAGGAGGAAATAGCGTGGGAATCAGAGTTTATAAACCAACTACAAATGGTCGCCGTAATATGACCTCTTTGGATTTCGCTGAAATCACAACAAACAAGCCAGAAAAAACCTTGCTTGTTCCTTTGAAAAACAAAGCTGGTCGTAACAACAACGGTCGTATCACTGTTCGTCACCAAGGTGGTGGACACAAACGTCATTACCGTTTGATCGACTTCAAACGTAACAAAGATGCGGTTGAAGCAGTTGTTAAAACAATCGAATACGATCCAAACCGTTCTGCAAACATCGCTCTTGTACACTACACAGACGGTGTGAAAGCTTACATCATTGCTCCTAAAGGTCTTGAAGTAGGTCAACGTATTGTTTCTGGTCCAGATGCCGATATCAAAGTCGGAAATGCTTTGCCACTTGCAAACATTCCTGTCGGTACTCTTGTACACAACATTGAGTTGAAACTAGGACGTGGTGGTGAGTTGGTCCGTGCTGCTGGAGCATCTGCTCAAGTATTGGGTCAAGAAGGTAAATACACTCTTGTTCGTCTTCAATCTGGCGAAGTTCGTATGATCCTTTCAACTTGCCGTGCAACTGTTGGTGTTGTCGGAAACGAACAACACGGATTGGTTAACCTTGGTAAAGCTGGACGTAACCGTTGGAAAGGTGTTCGCCCAACTGTTCGTGGTTCTGTAATGAACCCTAACGATCACCCACACGGGGGTGGTGAAGGTAAAGCACCAGTCGGACGTAAAGCACCATCAACTCCATGGGGCAAACCTGCTCTTGGACTTAAAACTCGTAATAAGAAGGCTCGTTCTAACAAATTGATCGTACGCCGTCGCAACGAGAAATAATATGGTCTTTTAGTATAAGGCGGCGAGTCGTAGACAGTACTGTCTACGGCAAGACGAGCTAATACAGTAATAAAAGACAAACTCAAAGAGTATAAACACAATTAAACACTATTCCGCCAGCTCGGTAGGGTCAGCAAGAGTTTTCTTGCTCCCAAGCCGTTGTGGTACAGTATTTTAAAGGAGAAACTATAAAAATGGGACGTAGTCTTAAAAAAGGACCTTTCGTCGATGAGCATTTGATGAAAAAAGTTGAAGCTCAAGCGAATGATGAAAAGAAAAAAGTCATTAAAACTTGGTCACGTCGTTCAACGATTTTCCCAAGTTTCATTGGTTACACAATCGCAGTTTATGATGGACGTAAACACGTACCAGTTTACATCCAAGAAGACATGGTAGGTCACAAACTTGGTGAATTTGCACCAACTCGTACTTACAAAGGTCACGCTGCTGACGATAAGAAGACACGTAGATAAGAGAGGAGAACGACATGGCAGAAATGACTTCAGCTAAAGCAATGGCTCGTACAGTGCGTGTTTCACCTCGTAAATCTCGTCTAGTGCTTGATAACATTCGTGGTAAAAACGTTGCTGACGCAATCG
This sequence comes from Streptococcus danieliae, assembly GCF_013415245.1. Classification (GTDB taxonomy): domain Bacteria; phylum Bacillota; class Bacilli; order Lactobacillales; family Streptococcaceae; genus Streptococcus; species Streptococcus danieliae_A. Next base: position 4,105 of record NZ_JACBXX010000162.1, read on the forward strand.
CAATCTTGAAATTCACTCCAAACAAAGCTGCTGGTATTATCGAGAAAGTTTTGAACTCTGCAATCGCTAATGCTGAGAACAACTTAGGTTTGGACAAAGCTAACCTTATTGTAAGTGAAGCTTACGCAAACGAAGGACCAACAATGAAACGTTTCCGTCCACGTGCCAAAGGTTCAGCTTCACCAATCAACAAACGCACTTCCCACATCACTGTGGTAGTTGCAGAACAATAAGGAGGTTAACTCGTGGGTCAAAAAGTACATCCAATTGGAATGCGTGTCGGTATCATCCGTGACTGGGATGCTAAATGGTATGCTGAAAAAGAATACGCGGATTACCTTCATGAAGATCTTGCTATCCGCAAATTTATCCAAAAAGAATTAGCAGACGCAGCTGTTTCAACAATCGAAATCGAACGTGCTGTGAACAAGGTTAATGTTTCTCTTCACACTGCAAAACCAGGTATGGTTATCGGTAAAGGTGGAGCAAACGTTGATGCCCTACGTGCTAAATTGAACAAAATGACTGGAAAACAAGTTCACATCAACATCATCGAAATCAAAAAACCTGATTTGGATGCACACCTTGTTGGTGAAGGAATTGCTCGTCAATTGGAGCAACGTGTTGCTTTCCGTCGTGCACAAAAACAAGCTATCCAACGTGCAATGCGTGCTGGAGCTAAAGGAATTAAAACTCAAGTATCTGGACGTTTGAACGGTGCGGATATCGCTCGTAGCGAAGGATACTCTGAAGGAACTGTTCCACTTCACACATTGCGTGCAGATATCGACTACGCTTGGGAAGAAGCAGATACAACTTACGGTAAACTTGGTGTTAAAGTATGGATCTACCGTGGAGAAGTTCTTCCAGCTCGTAAAAACACTCAGGGAGGTAAATAACCAATGTTAGTACCTAAACGTGTGAAACACCGTCGTGAGTTCCGTGGGAAAATGCGCGGTGAAGCTAAAGGTGGAAAACAAGTAGACTTCGGAGAATACGGTCTTCAAGCTACAACAAGCCACTGGATCACTAACCGCCAAATCGAAGCTGCCCGTATCGCTATGACTCGTTACATGAAACGTGGTGGTAAAGTTTGGATCAAGATTTTCCCTCACAAATCTTACACTGCGAAAGCAATCGGGGTTCGTATGGGATCTGGTAAAGGGGCACCTGAAGGTTGGGTTGCACCAGTTAAGCGTGGTAAGGTGATGTTTGAAGTTGCAGGTGTTTCTGAAGAAGTTGCACGTGAAGCTCTTCGTCTTGCTAGTCACAAATTGCCAGTAAAATGCAAATTTGTTAAACGTGAAGAGAAGTAAGGAGAAAGCATGAAACTTGAAGAAATCAAAAAATTTGTTGAAGAACTTCGTGGTCTTTCTTCAGAAGAACTTGCGAAGCGTGAAAACGAATTGAAAAAAGAATTGTTTGATCTTCGTTTCCAAGCGGCTACTGGTCAATTGGAGCAAACAGCTCGTTTGAAAGAAGTGAAAAAGCAAATCGCTCGTATCAAAACAGTTCAATCAGAAGTTAAATAGACTTGGGAAAGGAGAAATCTAACTAATGGAACGTAATCAACGTAAGACCCTTGTTGGACGTGTCGTTTCTGACAAGATGGATAAAACAATCACAGTTGTAGTTGAAACTAAACGTAACCACCCAGTCTATGGTAAACGTATTAACTACTCTAAAAAGTACAAGGCTCATGATGAGAACAACGTTGCTAAAGAAGGCGATATCGTTCGTATCATGGAAACTCGTCCGCTTTCAGCTACAAAACGCTTCCGTCTTGTAGAAGTTGTTGAAGAAGCGGTTATCATCTAATCGAACCGAAAAGGAGAAAAGGTAAATGATTCAAACAGAAACTCGTTTGAAAGTTGCTGATAACTCAGGTGCCCGCGAAATCTTGACAATCAAGGTTCTTGGTGGTTCAGGACGTAAATTCGCCAACATCGGTGATGTTATCGTAGCTTCTGTAAAACAAGCGACTCCTGGTGGTGCGGTTAAAAAAGGTGACGTTGTGAAAGCCGTTATCGTTCGTACTAAAACAGGTGCTCGTCGTGCAGACGGTTCTTACATCAAATTTGATGAGAATGCTGCTGTTATCATCCGTGATGACAAAACACCTCGTGGAACACGTATCTTTGGCCCAGTTGCACGTGAATTGCGTGAAGGTGGCTTCATGAAGATCGTTTCTCTTGCACCAGAGGTATTGTAAGAAACACAAACGATAGTCCCCTGGAAGTTTTCTTTCAGGGTGCCCCTATGGGCGTAAGAATTTAAGGAGAAAAGAATGTTTGTAAAAAAAGGCGATAAAGTTAAAGTAATCGCAGGTAAAGACAAAGGTGTAGAAGCTGTTGTCCTTACTGCCCTTCCAAAAGTTAACAAAGTCATCGTTGAAGGTGTCAACATGGTTAAGAAACACCAACGTCCAAATAACGAACTTCCTCAAGGTGGTATCGTTGAAATGGAAGCTCCAATCCATGTATCAAATGTACAAGTTTTGGATAAAAATGGTGTTGCTGGACGTGTTGGCTACAAATTTGTAGACGGCAAAAAAGTTCGTTACAATAAAAAATCAGGCGAAGTGCTTGATTAATCACGAAGGAAAGGAGAAGTAACATGGCTAATCGTTTAAAAGAAAAATATCTTAATGAAGTGGTTCCTGCTTTGTCTGAGAAGTTCAACTATTCTTCTGTAATGGCAGTTCCAAAAGTAGATAAAATCGTTTTGAACATGGGTGTTGGTGATGCAGTTTCAAACGCTAAAAACCTTGAAAAAGCTGCAGAAGAACTTGCACTTATCTCCGGTCAAAAACCATTGATCACTAAAGCGAAGAAATCTATCGCCGGCTTCCGTCTTCGTGAAGGTGTAGCGATCGGTGCTAAAGTAACCCTTCGTGGTGAGCGTATGTATGATTTCTTGGACAAATTGGTTTCTGTATCACTTCCACGTGTACGTGACTTCCAAGGTGTTCCAACTAAATCATTCGACGGACGTGGTAACTACACACTCGGAGTTAAAGAGCAATTGATCTTCCCTGAGATCAGCTTTGATGACGTTGACAAAACACGCGGTATGGATATCGTTATCGTAACGACAGCGAATACAGATGAAGAGTCTCGCGAATTGCTTGCTGGACTTGGAATGCCTTTCGCTAAATAATTCAGGAGGAACTTAAATTGGCTAAAAAATCAATGATCGCTAAAAATAAGCGTCCTGCAAAGTTCTCTACACAAGCTTACACTCGTTGCGAACGTTGTGGACGTCCACACTCAGTTTACCGCAAATTTAAGCTTTGCCGTGTTTGCTTCCGTGAGCTTGCTTACAAAGGGCAAATTCCAGGCGTAACAAAAGCTTCTTGGTAATAAGAAGATTCTAGCCATGATGAACATTGCGAAAAAAGATAATTCAAGTATTAACTGAGAGTTGTCTTTTTCGCTAGGTTCAGAGGGCGGATTCGAGAAATGAGATACAGGTTTCTTGGATTTTTAAAACACGGGCAATAGCCTGTGTGATTATTTGTATCGTTTATGAACTAGCAAGTGACTTGCTCAAACTACTAGTAAGAGGAGAAATCAAACAATGGTTATGACTGACCCAATTGCAGACTTTTTGACACGTATTCGTAACGCTAACCAAGCGAACCACGAAGTTCTTGAAGTACCTGCATCAAAGATCAAAAAAGGGATTGCTGAAATTCTTAAACGCGAAGGTTTCGTGAAAAACGTTGAAGTGATTGAAGATGACAAACAAGGTGTTGTTCGCGTATTCTTGAAATACGGACCAAACGGTGAAAAAGTTATCACAAACTTGAAACGTGTTTCAAAACCAGGACTTCGTGTTTACAAGAAGAGCGAAGATCTTCCAAAAGTCTTGAACGGACTTGGAATTGCAATCGTATCAACTTCTGAAGGTTTGCTTACAGATAAAGAAGCACGCCAAAAGAACGTTGGTGGTGAGGTAATCGCCTACGTATGGTAATCTCTTAGGAGATGATCCAACTCCCATGACCAGCTTGCTGGCCATGGCCCCGTGAAAACTAGTCGCACTGCGGCTCGATAATTTAACAGGAGATAAACATGTCACGTATTGGTAATAAAGTAATCGTATTGCCTGCAGGTGTTGAATTGAACATTGCAGAAAACAACGTGGTTACTGTCAAAGGTCCTAAAGGTGAATTGGTTCGCGAATTCTCTAAGGATATCGAAATTCGTGTGGAAGGAACAGAGGTAACTCTACACCGTCCAAACGACTCTAAAGAAATGAAAACAATCCACGGTACAACTCGTGCCCTTTTGAACAACATGGTTGTTGGTGTATCAGAAGGATTCAAGAAAGAACTTGAAATGCGCGGGGTTGGATATCGTGCACAATTGCAAGGAAGCAAATTGGTTCTTGCAGTTGGTAAATCTCATCCAGATGAAGTAGAAGCTCCAGAAGGAATCACTTTTGAACTTCCAAACCCAACAACAATCGTTGTTTCAGGAATCTCAAAAGAGGTTGTTGGACAAACTGCTGCTTACATCCGTAGCCTTCGTGCACCAGAGCCTTACAAAGGTAAAGGTATCCGTTACGTTGGAGAATTCGTACGTCGTAAAGAAGGTAAAACAGGTAAATAATGAGTGGGACTTGCTTGCAAGTCCACTGATTTACCGATTCTGTGCTTAGCACAAACAAAAAAATAAGAGGTGAAAATTGTGATTTCGAAACCAGATAAAAACAAACTCCGCCAAAAACGCCATCGTCGTGTTCGCGGAAAACTCTCTGGAACTGCTGATCGCCCACGTTTGAACGTTTTCCGTTCTAATACAGGCATCTACGCTCAAGTAATTGATGACGTAGCGGGTGTAACGCTCGCAAGCGCTTCAACTCTTGACAAAGACGTTTCAAAAGGTACAAAAACAGAACAAGCTGCCGTTGTTGGTAAACTTGTTGCTGAACGTGCAGTTGCTAAAGGTATTTCTGAAGTGGTGTTCGACCGCGGTGGATATCTATATCACGGACGTGTTAAAGCGTTGGCTGATGCAGCTCGTGAAAACGGATTGAAATTCTAATAGGGAGGACACTGAAAATGGCATTTAAAGACAATGCAGTTGAACTTGAAGAACGCGTAGTTGCCATCAACCGTGTTACAAAAGTTGTTAAAGGTGGACGTCGTCTACGTTTCGCAGCTCTTGTAGTTGTTGGTGACCGCAATGGCCGTGTTGGATTTGGTACTGGTAAAGCTCAAGAAGTTCCAGAAGCAATCCGTAAGGCTATCGAAGATGCTAAGAAGAACTTGATTGAAGTTCCTATGGTTGGTACAACAATTCCTCACGAAATCACATCAGAATTTGGTGGAGCTCGTGTATTGTTGAAACCAGCTGTCGAAGGGGCTGGAGTTGCTGCTGGTGGTGCTGTTCGTGCCGTCATCGAATTGGCAGGTGTTGCAGATATTACATCTAAATCACTTGGTTCAAACACTCCAATCAACATCGTTCGTGCAACTGTTGAAGGATTGAAACAATTAAAACGTGCTGAAGAGGTTGCTGCTTTACGTGGTATCTCAGTATCTGACTTGGCATAAGAAAGGGGATAAAATGGCTCAAATTAAAATTACTTTGACTAAGTCTCCAATCGGACGCAAGCCAAACCAACGTAAAACGGTTGTTGCCCTTGGACTTGGCAAATTGCACTCTTCTGTTATCAAAGAAGATAATCCAGCTATCCTTGGAATGGTAAACACCATCTCTCACTTGGTAACTGTAGAAGAAGTTAAATAAGAACATCATGGCTAAGTCGCAAAGAAGAATCTTTGCGACTTACAAGCCATTTAGACAAGCGAGTTTTTGTAAAAGTTTCCGTTTTACAAAAGCGCTAGCCCGTGACAGTGGTCACTAAAAAAGGAGAAAAAACAGAATGAAACTTCATGAATTGAAACCAGCAGAAGGCTCTCGTAAAGTTCGTAACCGTGTAGGTCGTGGTACTTCATCCGGTAACGGTAAAACTTCAGGTCGTGGACAAAAAGGTCAAAAAGCTCGTAGCGGTGGTGGCGTACGTCCAGGATTTGAAGGGGGACAAACTCCATTGTTCCGTCGTTTGCCAAAACGTGGTTTCACAAATATCAACCGTAAAGAATATGCGATTGTCAACCTTGATCAATTGAACGTCTTTGAAGACGGTGCAGAAGTAACACCAGTTGCTTTGATCGAAGCTGGAATTGTGAAAGCTGAAAAATCAGGTGTTAAAATCCTTGGTAACGGTGAGTTGACTAAGAAATTGTCTGTGAAAGCAGCTAAATTCTCTAAATCAGCAGAAGAAGCAATCACAGCTAAAGGTGGATCAATCGAGGTTATCTAAGAAACGATAGAGAGGTTACTCTATGTTCTTTAAAATTTTAAGGGATTCCTTAAAAATTAAGCAGGTCCGGACCAAGATTTGGATGACCCTTTTTATCCTCCTTGTCTTTCGCGTTGGAACCCATATTACGGTTCCAGGTGTGAATGCCCGGGTCCTTGCGGACTTGTCTCAATTGTCCTTCTTAAATATGTTGAGTTTGGTATCAGGGAACGCCATGCAGAACTTTTCGGTTTTTGCCTTGGGTGTTTCGCCTTATATCACTTCATCCATCGTTGTTCAACTACTCCAAATGGATATCGTTCCAAAGTTTGTGGAGTGGGGAAAACAAGGTGAGGTTGGACGACGAAAACTGAATCAGGCTACGCGTTATATTTCCCTGGTGTTAGCTTTTGTACAATCGATTGCGATTACAGCAAGTTTTAATACCTTGTCCAATGCCCAGTTGGTACCAACACCGAACTGGCAAACCTATCTCTATATTGGGTGTATTTTGACAACAGGAAGTATGATTGTGGTTTGGTTGGGAGAGCAAATCTCTGACAAAGGGTATGGAAATGGTGTTTCCATGATTATCTTTGCCGGGATTATCTCTGCAATTCCACGAACAATCTCTGGTCTTTATGAAGATTATTTCATCAATGTTCCAGCGGATCGTTTGCAGAATTCAACAATTTTCATTGCTTCAGTAGCCTTGGCTGTTCTGGCGATTATTTATTTTACAACCTTTGTACAGCAGGCTGAATATAAAATCCCGATCCAGTATACGAAATTGGCCCAGGGGGCTTCTTCTAGTTCTTACCTTCCCTTGAAGGTTAACCCAGCAGGAGTTATCCCGGTTATCTTTGCCAGTTCGATTACAGCTGCACCTGCCGCTATTGTCCAATTTATGATTTTAAGTGGGAATGATGCAGCCTGGGTAAGGAATATCCAAAATCTCCTGTCGACGGATATGCCGTCAGGGATTGCCATGTATGCATTACTCATTGTCCTCTTTACCTTCTTTTATACCTTTGTGCAGATTAACCCTGAAAAAACTGCTGAAAACTTGCAGAAGTCTTCAGCCTATATTCCAGGAGTTCGCCCAGGTAAGGGAACAGAGGTTTATATGTCCAAGCTCTTGCGTCGCTTAGCGCTTGTCGGCTCACTCTTCTTGAGTTTCGTTGCTATTATCCCAATCGTTGCTCAAAACGTATTCGGTTTGGCCGAAGCCGTAGCCTTGGGAGGAACCAGTTTGCTGATTTTGATTTCAACAGCTATTGATGGAATCAAGCAGTTGGAAGGTTATCTTCTTAAACGTCGCTATGTTGGCTTTATGCATACAGATACAGAATAGAATTTAGAGGATATCAGCTGGGGCTGATTCCTCTCTATTTTGTTTTTTACTAAGTTTATCAAGCGATTGATAGATTTAGTGGAAAACAAAAAGGAGAAAAGACATGAATCTTTTGATTATGGGCTTGCCAGGTGCCGGAAAAGGGACTCAAGCAGCTAAAATGGTCGAAGAATTTGGCCTTGCTCATATTTCTACAGGTGATATGTTCCGTGCAGCTATTGCAAATGAAACGGAAATGGGCTTGTTGGCAAAATCCTATATGGATCAAGGCCAATTGGTTCCAGATGAAGTAACCAATGGAATTGTGAAAGAGCGCCTTCAACAAGCAGATATTGCAGAGAAGAGCTTCCTTCTGGATGGCTACCCAAGAACTATCGAACAAGCTCATGCGTTGGATCAAGCGCTCGAGGAGCTACAGATTTCCTTGGACGGTGTCATCAACATTGATGTTGATCCAAGTATTCTTTTGGAACGTTTGAGTGGTCGTTTTATTTGTCGGACCTGTGGAGCAACCTACCACAAGGTGTTTAATCCAACAACTGTTGAGGGGACTTGCGACAACTGTGGTGGACATGACTTCTATCAACGAGAAGATGATAAGCCAGAAGCGATCAAAACTCGTTTGGATGTGAATATTGCTCAAGGTCAACCGATTATTGAACACTATACTGCCAAAGACATGGTCTTTGATATCCAAGGAGATCAAGAAATTGAGCAGGTTTTTGCAGATATTCAAGCAGCCGTAGAAAAAATCAAATAATCTACACTTTGTATCTTGCAATAAAACATTCTTAGTGGTACACTAGTTAGGTTCTGACTTATAATTGTCCCTCTATACCCAGAGGACGTAAATCGAAATTTAGGGAGGTACTTTTGCGTGGCAAAAGACGATGTGATTGAAGTTGAAGGTAAGGTAGTCGATACCATGCCAAACGCAATGTTTACGGTTGAACTTGAAAACGGCCATCAGATTTTAGCAACAGTTTCTGGTAAAATTCGTAAAAATTATATTCGTATTTTAGCGGGAGACCGTGTGACAGTCGAGATGAGCCCATACGATTTGACTCGTGGACGGATCACCTACCGCTTTAAATAAAGGAAAAAATTGGAGGATTAAGAAATGAAAGTAAGACCATCAGTTAAGCCAATTTGCGAATACTGTAAAGTTATTCGTCGTAATGGTCGTGTTATGGTTATTTGCCCTGCAAATCCAAAACACAAACAACGCCAAGGTTAATAATCAGTTATTAGAAAGGAGAAAACATGGCTCGTATTGCTGGAGTTGACATTCCAAATGATAAACGTGTAGTTGTATCACTTACTTATGTTTACGGTATCGGACTTCCAACTGCTAAGAAAATCCTTGCTGCTGCAGGTGTTTCTGAAGACGTTCGTGTTAAAGATCTTACACCAGATCAAGAAGACGCTATCCGTCGCGAAGTTGATACAATCAAAGTTGAAGGTGACCTTCGTCGTGAAGTAAACTTGAACATCAAACGCTTGATGGAAATCGGTTCTTACCGTGGTATCCGTCACCGTCGTGGACTTCCTGTCCGTGGACAAAACACTAAAAACAATGCTCGTACTCGCAAAGGTAAAGCTGTTGCGATTGCAGGTAAGAAAAAATAATATAGGAGGTAAACAGTCTTGGCTAAACCAACACGTAAACGTCGTGCGAAGAAGAATATCGAATCTGGTATTGCTCACATCCACGCAACATTCAATAACACTATCGTTATGATTACCGATGTACACGGAAATGCAATTGCTTGGTCATCAGCTGGTGCACTTGGTTTCAAAGGTTCTCGTAAATCTACTCCATTTGCTGCCCAAATGGCTTCAGAAGCAGCTGCTAAATCTGCGCAAGAACATGGTCTTAAATCTGTCGAAGTTACAGTTAAAGGTCCTGGTTCAGGTCGTGAATCTGCTATCCGTGCACTTGCTGCTGCAGGTCTTGAAGTAACTGCAATCCGTGACGTTACTCCAGTACCTCACAATGGTGCCCGTCCTCCAAAACGTCGTCGTGTATAATTGATTTTAAATTTACACAGCTTTTCGTTTTAAGAGGGAGTATAACATGATTGAGTTTGAAAAACCAAATATAACAAAAATTGATGAAAATAGTGATTACGGCATGTTTGTTGTTGAGCCACTTGAACGTGGTTACGGAACAACACTTGGCAACTCCCTTCGTCGTGTCTTATTGGCCTCCCTTCCAGGAGCAGCAGTAACATCGATCAATATTGATGGTGTATTACACGAATTTGATACAGTTCCAGGTGTCCGTGAGGATGTTATGCAAATTATCCTCAACGTCAAAGGAATTGCTGTTAAATCACTCGTTCAAGACGAAAAGATGATTGAATTGGATGTTAAAGGTCCTGCTGTGATTACAGCTGGTGACATTTTGACAGACAGTGATATCGAAATTGTCAATCCAGATCATTACCTCTTTACCATTGGTGAAGGAGCAAGTTTCAAGGCTCGTATGACTGTTCGTACCGGTCGTGGATATGTTCCTGCTGATGAAAACAAGATGGATAATGCACCGGTTGGTACATTGGCGGTAGACGCAATCTACACACCAGTGAAAAAAGTCAATTACCAAGTTGAACCTGCTCGTGTAGGTAGCAATGATGGTTTTGACAAATTAACACTCGAAATCATGACCAATGGAACAATTATTCCAGAGGATGCTCTCGGTTTGTCTGCTCGTATTTTAAATGAGCACTTGAATCTATTTACTGATCTTACTGAAGTTGCTAAAGCAACTGAAGTGATGAAAGAAGCAGATTCAACTTCTGATGTCCGCGTCTTGGAACGCACAATTGAAGAATTGGATCTATCTGTTCGTTCTTACAACTGTTTGAAACGTGCAGGCATCAATACAGTATATGATTTGACTGAGAAAACTGAAGCTGAAATGATGAAAGTGAGAAACCTTGGCCGTAAGAGTCTTGAAGAAGTTAAATTTAAACTTCATGATCTAGGTCTTGGTCTAAAAGAGAAATAGAGGAGGAAATAATGGCTTACCGTAAATTAGGACGCACAAGTTCACAACGTAAAGCGATGCTTCGTGACCTTACAACTGATTTGCTCATTAACGAATCAATCGTAACTACAGAAGCTCGTGCAAAAGAAATTCGTAAAACAGTTGAAAAAATGATTACCCTTGGTAAACGTGGTGATTTGCATGCACGTCGTCAAGCAGCTGCTTTCGTACGTAACGAGATCGCAAGTGAAGTATACGATGCAGAAAATGATAAAATCGTTACTACAACTGCACTTCAAAAATTGTTCTCAGACATCGCTCCACGCTATGCTGATCGTAACGGTGGATACACTCGTATCTTGAAGACTGAACCACGTCGTGGTGATGCAGCCCCAATGGCGATTATCGAACTCGTTTAAAATCATCAATTTTGTTGAGTGTTATGATGATGGAGTCGCTTGACTCTTAGTCTAGCTCTGGTCTAGCACCAGGATTTTCCTGGTGCTAACACTCATCATTAAGATGATTGACGCTTGTTTACGCAAAGGTTCTTGAAAAGAACCCTGGCGTAAGCAGGCGTTTTTTTGGTTCTATAATAAGTTGTGTGGAAAGCTTTCTCTCCATGCAACTTTTTTTGTAATTCAGAGTGCAAAAAAAAGCAATTCCTAGTAAACTGATAAGTGGAAAAAAC
>NZ_JACBXX010000105.1 GCF_013415245.1 Streptococcus danieliae
TCTATCTGTAATTCCGAGTAATTCTGTGGTATTATAAATAAGTTCCATATGATTCTCCTAATGTTGGTTTGGTCACTATTCATTATAGGTCATATGGGGCTTTTTTTGTACCTCAAAAAGCCCTATAATCCCTATTTTGGGTCGTTACCCACTATAGAAATTATAGAGCCAAAGTTCAGTCCTGACGGAAATTATAAACCTTGAAGCGATTCAACATCTGCCAAAAGGGACAGAATTTTTTGTGAGCGATTTACATGGTGAGCACGGTGCTTTTGATTATCTTTTAAGAAATGGTTCGGGAATAATCCGTACGAAAATTGATGAATATTTTGGAGATGATCTTTCTCATTCTGACAAAGATGAGATGGCCTTGCTGATCTATTATCCGACAAAGCAAATAGCCCTTATACGAGAGCGTCGTGGGAGTGTTTACGTCGAGCAGTATCTGGAGCAGGTTTTACCGGACTTGGTGAAACTGCTACAGTACATGGGAAGTAAATACACGCGGTCCAAGGTACGGAAGCTACTTCCAAGTCAGTTTAGCTATATTATTGAAGAACTGGTAGCTGAGATTGAGCGATCAGCCTCCAAAGCCCAGTATTTTCAAGTGATGATTGACAAAATTGTACAACTGGATCAACTCGAAAATCTTGTGGAAGCTTTATCGGAAGTCATCCAAAGTTTGGCTGTTGATCACCTACATGTTGTTGGCGATATTTTTGATAGGGGACCCGAGCCTGATTTGATTTTAGATCGTTTGGCCAGTTTACGCTCGGTCGATATTCAGTGGGGGAATCACGATGTAACCTGGATGGGAGCTATGGCTGGATCGCTCATCTGTATGGTTAATATTGTGCGAATTTCAGCTAGATATAATAATTTAAGCTTGATAGAGGATAGCTATGGGATTAACCTCAGACCACTTATCGCTTATAGCCAAACTCATTATCAGCCAAAACCAGCCTTTGTACCGATTCTTGATGAGGGGAACATTACGGAAGAGGAGAGCAATCTCTTAAACCAGCTGCAGCAGGCGACTGCCATTTTGCAGTTTAAATTGGAAGATGCTTTAATCGAAAGACGACCAGATTTCCAGTTAGACCATCGGCGTTTGCTTCAAAAAATCAATTTTAAGGAAGCAAAGATTCAACTTGGGGAAAGCAGCTATCCTCTGCGGGATTTTAACGCAACTTGTATCAACCCTGAAAAACCGGATCAACTGACATCCGAGGAGATGGAGATCCTTGAGCAGTTAAGACGTAATTTTTTGGCTTCAGAGCGATTGAAGAGACATGTTGATTTTCTGTTTGAACATGGTTCTATGTATTTGAGCTATAATGACATGCTGCTCTATCACGGGTGTATTCCAATGCATGATAACGGTGATTTTAAATCCTTACGGATTGGACAGGCCCTCTATCGAGGTAAAAGTCTGCTCGATTTCTATGAGGAACAGATTCGTCAATCTTACCGGAATCCTACGGTTGATAATGATTTGGCAACCGATTTATTTTGGTATCTTTGGGTGGGGGAATGCTCGTCTCTGTTTGGTAAAGCAGCTATGACAACATTCGAACGCTATTATATTGAAGATAAAGCGACTCATAAGGAAGAAAAAAATGCTTATTACAGGCTACGCCAACGAGCGGATATCTGTGAAGGGATTTTGGAGGAATTTGGCTTAGAAAAGGAAAGCCATATCGTGAATGGCCATACTCCTGTTCGTGAAATTGACGGTGAAAATCCCATCAAAGCAGAGGGAAAACTTTTGGTCATCGACGGCGGTTTTGCCAAAGGTTACCAGAAGAAAACAGGTTTAGCTGGCTATACCCTGGTTTCAAACAGTTACGGTTTGGAGTTGGTTGCCCATAAGGCCTTTAAAGAGGAAATTCAAGATTTGGAGTGGTTATATACTCACTATGAGGACTACTAAGAGAGTAGGACAGAACTAAGATTCATTGAGTTGACCTTGTCAATTGGCTTTGCCTGACCTCTAGTCCTATCTGTCACTTAGGATATAAAAAGATTCCAGAGTTTTGAGTGACTCTGGAATCTTTTTAGTCTCTTTAGTAATATATGTAGAAAATCTAAAGTCATTGGATTTTGTGGTATACTGTAAATACTCATGGATAAATATTTATGATGATGCCATTAATTTTCAAGGAGGTTCCGCTATGAATTGTATCTTGTTTGGCCTAGGTTTGCATGCCCAAAGATTTTATTTGGAGTTTTTGGCAAAAGAAGAGTGGATTGATAAGGTTATCATTGTTGATTCTCTGACGGAAAAAGCGCGATTAGAGAGTTTATTATCCGAGACAAGCCTGCACTATGAATTGCTACTCCTTGATCGTTTCATGGGACATTCAAATATCTTACCCGCAAAAGATGAACAGCTGGTACAAGAAAAAATAACTCAGTATGCAATCCAAAAGGCACTGATCTCAACAGATGTACCTGGCTATAGGCCCTATCTTAATTTTTGTTTAAAAAACGGCATCGATGTCTTGTGTGATCGTCCAATTATGAATGAATACCAAGAAACCTTGGATCAGTGGGAAAATAGTCTAACAAAGATGTTTGAGATTCAAGCCCCAAGACGAGCCCACAAAGGTTATCAGAAAATTCGTGAACTGCTCAGCGAAGTTGTTAGGGAGTTTCAGGTTCCCATAAATAAGATAAGTATTTCCTATTCGGATGGAATCTGGGGGTTGCCTAGTGAGAATTTTGTACGGGAAAATGCTCCGTCTACATCTGGTTATGGAAAATTGATGCACAGCGGTTATCAGCTTCTGGACCTCCTAGCCTTTTTTATGGAAATTAACGAGGAGAATGGGTTTTCTTATTCCAAGCCTTCCCTGCTGGCAACCGATTACAGATTGAATGATTTTTATCGCTATTTCGGAAAAGATTTTCATGAAAAATTGGATATTTATGAAAAGGATGATTCCTATGACAATCTGGACCTCCTTAAAAATCTTGGACCAATGGATGTTTCAGCGATCATTGATTATAAAGATCAAGATGAAAACATTCTCACAACAGCCCGTCTCGAAGTCGCCCAGTCTGGTTTAGTGAGAGGAGCTTGGATTGATTTACCAGAGGCTAGTTCTTATGAAAATACTAGACTGAAACAGGAAGTCGTCGATATCTCTGTTGGTCCTCTTTTAACCATCAAAGTTCTGGGCTATCAGATATCTGAAAGGGCAGAAAATAACCAGACAGGAGGATTTGATTCTTTCCAAATCCGAGTCTTCCGCAATTCGGCAATAATCGGCGGTAAACCTGTTGAGGTTTTCGATTTCGAACAAGCTGAGGCAGCTGATTTTGACCAGTTAAGGGATTATTTTTTAGACAAGGATTCCCGGTCAAGTCTTAGGCAGCAGAAAGCCTCCCTTTCACTATTATCTGAACTAGAACGGAATAGATCTCAGAGATTTCACCAGGAACATTTTAGATTCGCTGTCGAGTTGCTTATAAAGTATAAGGGGAACTATTTGCTTTGTAAGAGAAGCTCAACTGCTAGAATTGCCCCTAATATTTGGAATATTCCAGGAGGCAAGGTTAAATACCATGAAGGAATCGAAGAGGCTCTTATTAGGGAATGCAAGGAAGAAACGAATTTGGATGTTCTCCATTTTCACTACCTCGATTCAATTTTTATCAATAAAGCCCATCAACGAATTGTCTATCTCTACTATGCAGAGGTTGAGGACATCTCAGACTTGACCATTGATCGCAGCGAATTTGACGATTGGGCTTGGGTTTCTGCTGGGGATGTTGATTCTTATCAATCCTTAAATCCTCATTTAGTCCAGTGGATTAAGAAGCTGGGTTAGTGGCCGATTTAAGGCAGGGACTGGGCAAAAAAGAAAAACCACACTGTGATTTCCACTCTTGAAATGGATCAAGATGGGAGTCTTCCAGTGTGGTTTTGACCTTGATTGGGTCAAAAGATATTACTCTTCCTCGCTCTCTGAGGAAGTCTTTTTGGGTTTCTGTTGGCTAATATTGATTCCCCAGGGAACAATATTTTCGGTTTTTTCCATAATCCGAACAACATTGCTGCGATGGCGCAACAAAATTAAGAGCGAGATGCCAATAATGGTCAGGGTGAAGGCTGTATCGGATTGGGGGATGAGAAAATGAATGGCAGGGAAAATCAGCACGCCGAGAATGGCCGAGATGGCCGCAGCCATGCTGGATAGGGAAATCATGCTGAAGAGGTAGAGAATACCGAAGAAAATAATGGCGAGGTAGATAAAGAAGCCAAAGGAGTAGGCGAAAACAGCTCCAGCACTGGTCGCCACAGCTTTTCCACCCTTGAATTGGGCAAAGACTGGAAAAACGTGGCCTAAAACAGCTGCCAGGCCGAATAAAATCGGAGAGACTGGGAGACCTAGAAGCATGGGCAGGTAAGTTGCAAGCGCTCCTTTAAAAAAATCAACTAGAAAGGTAATAATCCCCGCCTGTTTGCCCAGCACGCGGAAGGTGTTGGTGGTTCCGGTATTGCCAGATCCCTCGGTCCGTAGATCAATGTTAAAAAAGTATTGGCCAATCCAAAGCCCTGTCGGTATGGAGCCTAGCAGGTAGGCGATAAGAAAGCAAAAGATAATCATAAAAATAGTATAGCACAGTTGGGCAGGAGGCAGGCAAAAAAGATGATTCAAATGAAGACTTTTATACTGTCTAAAAATCTCAAGCAGACCATGCACATCCTTTCAAATAGAGGTTCGCTTTTGAAGTGAAAGGAGCATCGCCTAGCTCCGGTTCGTATTTTGGGGTATTTCTGAAAAGCGGAACGGTTTAGGCTCTCTATTGTGCTTTAGAATAGGCCTTTATTTGCAATTCTAGGAAAAATTGGTAAGATAGAAAGTACTGAAAACAAGGAGGACACCATGGCAAAAAAAGAGGTCAGTTTGACAGCCTATAATGATGATGCCATTCAGGTCTTAGAAGGCTTGGACGCTGTTCGCAAGCGTCCAGGAATGTATATTGGTTCAACAGATGGCGTGGGCTTGCACCACCTGGTCTGGGAGATTGTTGACAATGCAGTGGATGAGGCTTTGTCTGGCTTCGGTAATCGCATTGATGTGCGGATCCATGAGGATGGTTCCATTTCTGTTGCTGACCAGGGGCGGGGAATGCCAGTTGGGATGCACGCCATGGGCAAGCCAACGGTTGAAGTTATTTTTACAGTGCTCCATGCTGGTGGTAAATTTGGCCAGGGTGGTTATAAGACCTCTGGGGGGCTCCACGGAGTTGGTTCGTCGGTTGTCAATGCCCTTTCGCTGTGGCTGGAGGTTGAGATTACCCGTGACGGGGCTGTTTACCGCCAACGATTTGAACAGGGGGGGACGCCGGTAACGGGGCTTGTGAAGATTGGTAAGGCTCCGAAATCTCAGTCAGGAACCAAGGTGCACTTTATGCCGGATCCCGCCATCTTTTCGACGACTCAGTTTAAGTTTGGTACCATTGCCGATCGTTTGAATGAGTCCGCCTTTTTGCTCAAGGATGTCACCTTAAGCCTGGAGGATGATCGGACTGGGGATGCCGTTTCTTTCCATTACGAGAATGGGGTCCAAGACTTTGTGGCTTACCTCAACGAAGGGAAGGAAGTCTTGACGCCTATTTTGGATTTTAAAGGAGAAGATCAAGGCTTCCAAGTTGAGGTCGCGCTCCAATATAATGATGGTTATTCTGACCATATTTTATCCTTTGTGAACAATGTTCGTACCAAGGATGGGGGAACCCATGAGACCGGCCTCAAGACGGCCCTGACCAAGGCCATGAATGACTATGCAAGGAAGACCGGCCTCCTCAAGGAGAAGGAGAAGAACCTCGATGGTTCCGACTACCGCGAGGGGCTGACGGCAGTGCTGTCCCTGCTAGTGCCCGAAGAGCACTTGCAGTTTGAAGGGCAAACCAAGGATAAGCTGGGAAGCCCCTTGGCCCGGCCTTTTGTGGAAGGGATCATGAGTGAGCAATTAACCTATTTTCTAATGGAAAATGGGGAATTGGCCGCCAACTTGATTCGTAAGGCTATCCGCGCGCGTGACGCTCGGGAGGCGGCAAGAAAGGCGCGTGATGCCAGCCGGTCTGGTAAGAAGAAAAAGGATAAGGGGCTCCTATCTGGCAAGCTAACCCCTGCCCAATCCAAGAATGCTGCCAAGAACGAGCTTTTCCTGGTCGAAGGGGACTCTGCCGGTGGTTCGGCTAAGCAAGGTCGGGATCGGAAATTCCAAGCCATCCTGCCCCTGCGTGGTAAGGTGATCAATACGGCCAAGGCCAAGATGACCGATATTTTGAAAAATGAAGAGATCAACACCATGATTTACACCATCGGTGCAGGAGTCGGGGCAGACTTTAACCTGGACGATGCCAACTACGACAAGGTCATCATCATGACTGATGCGGACACGGACGGTGCCCATATCCAGACCCTTCTTTTAACCTTTTTCTACCGTTACATGCGACCACTAGTTGAAGCCGGTCGCGTCTACATCGCCCTGCCACCGCTCTACAAGATGTCCAAGGGCCGCGGTAAAAAAGAAGAGGTCGCCTATGCCTGGACCGACCAGGAACTAACAGCCCTCCGGCAAGACTTCGGCAAAGGGGCTACCGTCCAACGCTACAAAGGACTAGGGGAGATGAACGCCGACCAGCTATGGGAAACCACCATGGATCCAGAGACCCGCACCCTGATTCGGGTCTCCATTGACGACGTTGCCCGCGCAGAACGGCGCGTGTCCACCCTCATGGGGGACAAGGTCGAACCCCGCCGCAAGTGGATTGAAGAGAATGTGACCTTTACCTTGGAAGAATCAGGAGTCTTTTAAAGGAACAGCTCCTAGTGAAGGAGGACGGAAATGGTTTTAGCCAATAAGTTAGGAATTGACAATGCTGCCCAACTGGCTCGCAGGGAAGAAGAATTAAGCAAGAAAAAGGCGGTTCAACTCTTTGAGAGTGGCCAGTTGTTTGCCTTAGAAATCGGCACTTTCAAAGGCCTGGCTCAGATTCATGAGATTCTTTTTGAGGAAATCTATGACTTCGCTGGAAAAATCCGGGATGTGAATATTGCCAAGGATAATTTTCAGTTTGCTCCCCGGATTTTCTTAGAACAATCGCTCCTTTACATCGATAAGCTTCCCCATCAAACCTTTGATGAAATTATTGATAAGTATGCTGATATGAATGTTGCTCACCCTTTTCGTGAAGGAAATGGTCGAAGCATGCGCATTTGGTTGGACTGTATGCTTCGGGCTAGTCTGGGACAGGTGGTTGACTGGAATGCTGTCGATAAGGATGCCTATTTCAACGCTATGGTCAGAAGCCATGTTTCAACGGGGGAACTCAAATACCTCCTGCTCAAGGCTTTAACAGATGACCTTGGAAGAGTAACTTTTTTTAAAGGCCTGGACCATTCTTATTATTATGAGGGCTATAACTACTACCAAGCAGAAATGTTTACAGGAATCGGGGATGAAAGTGGGGAGTGACTTTTTAATCCTATGAGTTGTAAAAATGAAAGAAGTTATTAATTAACTCTTGAGTTATCTTTTTCACCCTGTTACAAAATAGGAGTTAGTATATTATATTGGTACTGGAAAGGATCGGGAGAAAAGTCTACCCCTACTGTAAACCGATTGAGGATAAACTGATGTTACTTTTTGGTAAATTGATATGAAAAAGTCGAGATCTTTATGCATAGGAGGAGAAGTCTATGATGCTTGAAAACGAAGTTCTTAATCGTTTGGGATTGAAAGATATCGATGAGTTGAAAACTTTCTTGGATTTTAGTGACAGAAGTGAAAAAATTAAATATTTTTGTTCGGATTTTAGGATGCCTTCAGTGGAAACACAAAAGATAGAGTGGAATCCGAAGGAAAATTACTACTATTTACCAGGAATTGCTGATATAGAAGCAAACTCCAGTTATTACAGAAGAGGTTGGAAAACGGTACTGCGACCAAATTCGACAAAACAAGATGGTAACTCATCGAAAGTGAAAGGCCGACCGAAAGGCTATCCAGCAGGAAATATTCCAAAGGGGGAAACGGCTTGGTATTTTGATAGAGGACATATTTTTGCACGTCGATTTCATCAATATGTTATAGACAAGAAGGTTTTGTATAAAAAATATGAAGATAGAGTTACTAAGGGAAAACTGTGGTCTGAGAGTCATATAGATTGCCTTGAAAAGAATATTTTCACACAATTTTCGCTAGCTAATAAGGCACAAGCTGAAGTTGAAAAAGAGATCTCGGAATTATTAAGTAAGAAGGATCCAGTTTATTTTGAAGTGAAAGTTGTTTTTAGAAATCAAGGTGATATCCTCCCGATCGGAACAGAGCTGTTCTTTACTCAGCTTCCAAATCCTGATGAAGTGAAACACTATTTTACCCCAAATATAGATGTGGGATTTGATTTGTCAAAAGCTAAATTTGACTATTCTAATTTTTATAATAAAGGTTGTCAAGAAGCGATGCGGGTGTATTTCAAGGATAGTGATAGGAAGATTCATAATTATCGGACTAATAAAGGTAAACCTTGTACTGTTGAAAGAACTCATGGCAATATTACATTCCATTTATCAAAAGAACGGTCAGATAGATTAAAGGAATATGTTGTTCAAAATTATAAGATATTACAAGATAGAAGAATACAAAATGCACAACAAATACAGTTTAAACAAGAAAAAAACAGCGAGAAAGTGAATTTAAGTATTAATTTTTTTGATACCGGGACTGTTGTTATACAAGGAAATTCTATGGAAAACTTTATAGATGATATTGAAGAGTACTTATAAGAAGAGGATTGTTAGAGAATACTCTGAGTATAATCCTAGAACAGGGAGATTGTTGAAGCGTTCGTCTTGGGGTGCACTAGATGTTTAGGATTAATCTGGTCAAGGTAATAGAATGGAATACGATGTCTATTCAATGCCATAATCAGAAGCCATGTTTAAGTATCTACTGCTAAAGGCTTCAACAAGTAACCTTGGAAAGCCCCCATTTTTAAAAGGAATTTGTCCTTCTTTTATTATCGGGTTATAATTGTTACCAAGCAGAAATATTTACCGGAATAGCATATGAAATTTGGAAGTGAAAAATGAATTGGAAATTAGAAACAGATGTGAATGACTGGGTTAAAGCTGAATTTACAAGGTTGGACTTAAAGAAACATCAAGATTATAATGAGGAATCAGCTTTCAGTGATTATATGAAAGAATCGCTGAAAGGGTCTGCAAAGACCAACAGTAAAAAAAATTCTGGGAAACCAGACTTTCACCTTGAAAAATATAAAGTACCTGTCATTATTGAGAATAAACTAGGGTTAAAAAAACTAATATCGCAGACAAAGGATGGGATTAAGATAGATGATAAATCAATCCAAACTTTTGCGGTCAATGGAGCTCTACATTATGCACGATCTATGATTGCTTCTGGGAAGTATCAAGAAGTCATTACAATTGGGGTTGCTGGAGATACCAAGGACAATGTGGCGATAAGAGTCTACTATGTCTTTGGTTCATCTCCCACTGCTCATAAAGAAATGAAGCAGACGGTGAGTTTAGACTTCTTGGAAAATAAAGAGTCTTTTAATAATTTTTACAAGGAAGCTCGACTGACAGAAGAAGAAAAACATCAAATCTTAATTGATAGTCAAGCAGCTTTACATTCTTACGCTCAAAAGCTGAATCGTCTTATGCACAATCATAATATTACAGCTCCCCAGCGTGTTCTTTATGTATCGGGGATGCTTTTGGCTATGCAAAAAATAGAGGATCAAAAAGGGAATCTGATTGATGAGGGACTAACTCCAGATGATTTAAAAGGGATTCAGTCTGATAATAGACGGGATGCTCGAAAAGTAGTGAATCACATTGATTCCTTTTTAACAGAACGTGGGATTCAAGACAATAAGAGAGAACTGATGTTAGCATCCTTTGCTGAAATTTCGAAAGATAGGCAGCGCGATGATCTAACTGATAATGATAAAGAAGTTGCTAAATTAATCCAAGAACCTCAATCCTCTGTAACTAAGCAAATTTTTACTTTTATCTACGAATATATTTTTAAAGCTATTGATGGATTAGGTGGCCATATTGATATTATGGGAGAGATGTATTCGGAATTTCTCAAGTATGCTCTTGGAGATGGAAAAGAAATTGGGATTGTTTTGACTCCACCTTATGTCACTAAGATGATGGCAGAAATCTTGGATATTAAAATGGATAATAAGGTCATGGATTTAGCAACAGGATCAGCTGGGTTTCTGATTTCGGCTATGGAGCTTATGATAGACGATGCCAATCGTGAATATGGTAAAGGGACGACTAGAGCTGAGGAAACAATTCTAAAATTAAAAAAGGATAATCTTTTAGGAATTGAACTCAATGCAGAGATGTATACCTTGGCGACAACCAATATGATTTTGCGTGGTGATGGTTCTAGTCGTATTGAGAAAGGCTCTGCCTTCAATCGTCCAGAAAAACTGTTTACGGATTTTCAAGCCAATCGTGTTTTACTGAACCCTCCATTTTCCTATTCTGAAAATGGACTTCCATTCATTGAGTATGGTTTAGATAAAATGGAAAAAGGAGGTCTGGGAGCGATTATCATTCAAGATAGTGCTGGCTCTGGAAAAGCTACGGATACAGCAACCTCTATTTTGAGAAAACATACACTATTGGCTTCGATAAAAATGCCAGTTGATTTGTTTAATCCTATGGCTGGAGTGCAGACGTCCATTTATATATTTGAAGCTCACAAAAAACATGATTTTGCTAAGACTGTTAAATTCATTGATTTTCGAAATGATGGTTATAAACGAACCAAACGGGGAATCACCGAGATTAATCAACCAACTAATCGTTACCAAGATATTATAAAAATGTATAAGGCAGGTAAGCGCGCTGAAATTCAAGCGGACTGGGATTTAGACAAAGTTTATATCGAAGATTTCATCACTGATAAAGGAAATGATTGGAACTTTGAACAACATCAAATCATTGATACAAAACCAACCCTAGAAGATTTCAAGAAAACGGTAGCTGATTATCTTTCGTGGGAGGTCACTCAACTACTTCAACAAAAAGGAGAAGACATCTCAAAAAAAGCTTAAGCCCCAGACTGGAGAAGTTGGAAGAAGACTTTGAAAAAGCTGGGGGAGGGTATGTAGCCTATAAAATTTCTAAATTATTTAATGTAGTTTCAGGAAGTCAGCCTCCTATTCATAATAGATATAGTGAAAAACGAGATGGGATGGTTAACACTATTACTGGAGCAACTACGAGAAATGGTATAAACTTTTATTCATATAGTGAGCAGAGTTATAATCATGAATTAACCATTTCTAAAGATGGTGAGTATGCAGGGACTGTTTTTTTACAGACAGAACCGTTTATTGTTGGTGGGCATTGTATGGGTATTTTTACAAATGAGAACTATAAGACGATGTCAGATGAAAGTAAGATTTATATTGCGGCTCTTATTAATAAGGTGCGTCCAATGTGGTCTGGGAATGATAGACCTAGCGTTCAGAAATCTCGTTTGGAAAATTTAGAGATAATCTTACCTAGTCGAAATGGAGAAATTGAATTTTCACACATGGAAGAATATATAAAGACGCTCGAGGCGGAACGCATCGAGACACTCGAGGCGTATCTAACAGTAACTGGATTAAAAGATTATCATCTAACTGAAAAAGATGAACAAATACTTGACAGATTTGCCAAACTGAACGATACTCAGAGCAGAGCAGAGCAGAGCAGAGCAGAGCAGAGCAGAGCAGAGCAGAGCAGAGCAGAGCAGAGCAGAGCAGAGCAGAGCAGAGCAGAGCAGCATAGAGTAGGGAAGTGGGGAAGTTATGTACTTTCTTCATTGTTTGATATTACGGGAACGAGAAGTCTTGATGAAGGAAAATTAACTTTTCAAACTGCAGGGATAAACTTTGTTGGTCGTGTTTCAGAAAATAATGGTGTTAAAGGGTTAATTTCTAAACAAAATTTTGAACCTAATGAGGGTAAGACGGTCACTGCAACAGTCATTGGAAACTATAAATACGTGAAATATCAAATAGAACCTTATTATACGTCACAGAACATTAACAAACTTAGACCGAAAAAGAAATTGTCAAAGCGTTCTATTTATTATTTAATAACTTATATACAGAAATTTGTTTCTCAATATGATGGACAGCAAAGTGGTTATAAATTAGAGGATATAAACGGATTTGAATTGCTCCTTCCAACAATGAATAAAGAACCAGATTACGATTTCATGTCCGATCTTATTCGTGCTGTTGAAAAATTGGTTATTAGGGACTTAATTGAGTGGACAAATAAGAAAATTGCAGCAACGAAGGAAGTAGTAAGTCAAGGGGAATAATAATTCACCAGTCTTAAGTAGGTGAGTAAATTATTTTAGATTATCGCCGTTGTAGTGATAATTAGATGCCTACCTAGTCGTGAAACCGAAGTTTTATTAACATACCTCACTACTTAAGGCGAATATCAAAAAATAAAAAAACAAAGAAGGAATATTATGAGTAATATTCAAACCATGTCCCTTGAGGACATTATGGGAGAGCGCTTTGGGCGTTACTCCAAATATGTAATTCAGGATCGGGCTCTCCCGGATATTCGGGATGGCTTGAAGCCGGTTCAGCGCCGGATTCTTTATTCTATGAATAAGGATGGCAATACGTTTGAGAAGGGCTATCGGAAGTCGGCTAAGGCTGTAGGGAATATCATGGGGAATTTCCACCCTCATGGAGATAGCTCGATCTATGATGCCATGGTGCGGATGAGTCAGGATTGGAAGAATCGGGAGATCCTGGTGGAGATGCACGGGAACAATGGTTCCATGGATGGGGATCCACCGGCGGCCATGCGGTACACCGAGTCTCGCCTGTCGGAGATTTCCGATTATCTCTTGTTGGATATCGACAAGGAGACCGTTCCCTTTGCTTGGAATTTTGATGATACGGAAAAAGAACCAACGGTTTTGCCCGCCGCCTTCCCGAATCTGCTGGTTAATGGGGCGACTGGAATATCGGCCGGTTATGCGACCGATATTCCTCCGCACAATTTGGCGGAAGTTATTGATGCCACAATCTATTTGATTGATCATCCCAATGCCAAGCTGGATAAGTTGATGAGTTTCCTACCGGGACCTGATTTCCCAACAGGCGGGATTGTCCAAGGCAAGGATGAAATCCGTAAGGCTTATGAGACTGGTAAGGGCCGGGTGGTTGTCCGTGCCAGAACAGCGATTGAGTCTCTTAAGGGTGGTAAGCAACAAATTGTGGTGACAGAGCTGCCTTATGAGGTCAACAAGGCTAGTCTGGTGAAGAAGATTGACGATATTCGAGTGGCCAATAAGGTCGCTGGGATTGCGGAGGTTCGAGATGAAACCGACCGGACTGGTTTGCGGATTGCGATCGAGTTGAAAAAGGACGCCAAGGCTGATTTGATTCTGAACTACCTGTTTAAATACAGTGACCTGCAAATCAACTACAACTTCAACATGGTGGCGATTGACCACTCCACACCCCGGCAAGTTGGTCTCCACCGGATTCTGACCAGTTACATCCAACACCGTCAAGAGGTAATTTTAGCCCGCAGTCGTTTTGAAAAAGCCAAGGCGGAAAAACGGTTGCACATTGTTGAAGGCTTGATCCGGGTGGTGTCGATCTTGGATGAAGTTATTGCACTGATTCGCCAATCGGAAAATAAGGCGGATGCTAAGAAGAACTTGGAAGTGACCTATGATTTCACGCCGGAGCAGGCGGAAGCCATTGTCACCTTGCAACTCTATCGCCTGACCAATACGGATGTTCAAATCCTCCTGGCCGAGCAAGCAGAGCTGGAAGAAACGATCCAGACCCTGCAAGCCATTATTGGCGATGAGGGAACCCTCTTTAACCTCATGAAAAAGGAATTGCGTCAGGTTAAGAAGACCTTTGCCAATCCTCGTTTATCAGAATTGCAGGACCAGGCTCAGACGATTGAGATTGACAGTGCCAGTCTGATTGTGGCGGAAGATACCTATGTGTCAGTGACAAAGGCTGGCTACATCAAGCGGACCAGTCCTCGTTCCTTCTCTGCTTCCAATCTGGAAGAGATGGGCAAGCGGGAGGACGACCATTTAATTCTGCTGGCAGCCTGTCAAACAACCCAGCACCTCTTCCTTTTTACCAATAAGGGAAATGTCATCTACCGCCCAGTCCACGAGCTAACGGATATTCGGTGGAAGGATTTGGGGGAGCATCTGAGCCAGTCAATCAGTAATTTTGGCCAGGAAGAAGAGGTTGTGTTTGCGCAAGTGGTGTCTGACTTTGAGGCGGGGACCTATGTGGTGGCCAGCCGGTCTGGTCAAATCAAGCGTCTGGCGCTGGCGGATCTCAAACCTTGGCGGACCTACAAGTCTAAGGCCACGGTCTATATGAAGTTGAAGGGGGCGGACGATCAGGTCATTGCAGTGGCCCCAATTGGTCAGGAGTCGGTCCTGGCGATCAGTCACCTGGGTTATGCCCTGCATTTTGCGGGTGCGGATGTGCCACAGGTTGGAGCCAAGGCAGCCGGGGTTAAGGCCATGAATTTGAAGGCGGATGACTGGCTGGTGGCGACCTTTCCAGTCACCTCTGAGACCTTCTACCTCTTGACGCAACGTGGTGCCATCAAGGCCAATCGCCTTGCGGATTTCCCACTAGCCGGTCGTGCTGGTCGCGGCTTGCAAGTCTTGAAAGAATTGAAAAAAGCACCGCATCGCGTTTTCATGGCGGGAGCTATTGCCGCTGATAGCGCAGGTATCTTGGAGGTTTTGGATCAAGCTGGCCGTGCTTATTCAGTTGAGTTGGACCAGCTGCGTCTCATGGAGCGGACCTCTAATGGTAGCTTTATTGATGAGCAACTGTCTGAATCAGGCCTAGCAGAAGCCTATCTGAAGGTGGGAGTAGGAACTGATAAATAGTTTTTCATACTATTTCCAATGTAAAATCATTCCTCAAGCGATTTTGAATCCAAATGAGGTAGCGAGACGCAGGCGTAAGAAGAAGGCTGTGACAAAAGTCTAGCCTCTTTGACCTTGGTTGATAAAATGCCTTTGACGCAGTAGCTGATTGGCCTCTTCGTTCGCTTTTCAAGCTCGGAAAAGAACCTAATCAGCCTTGCGGGGGTGGGAAGAAAAATAGACAGAGGATCTATCAAAAAATGCATCAAATCAAGTGGGAGGAGTCCCGTGATTTGATGCATTTTATTTTAGGCTCTTTGTCAACTGTAGTGGGTAGAATTTTACAATCTATAAATAGTGAGTACAATATAGCCTAAAAATGGCTTCCTTTCAATTCATATGG
>NZ_JACBXX010000137.1 GCF_013415245.1 Streptococcus danieliae
TGAATAATAGCTGTCTCACAAGAGCGATTGGGACGAAAGCCATAACTATACTCTGAGAAGTGTCTTTCACAGATTGGACTGATGGTTTGAACAATCGCTTGTTGTACCATTCTGTCCATGACTGTAGGGATTCCAAGATTTCGGACGCCACCATTTGGCTTAGGAATTTCAACTCGTAAAACTGGTTGAGGTTTGTACTTCCTCTGCTTTATAAGTTCCTTGGTTTCTCGCCAATGTTGCCGTAGGAAATTATCCATTTCCTCAATGGTAACTCCGTCGATACCAGCAGAACCCTTGTTTCTTTTTACCTGATGATAGGCTTCAAGCATATTGTTCCGAGATAATATCTTATCTAGCAATTCTGACATGTGCGTATTCCTTTCTTGTTTCGGTGTCTGAGGGACATCTTAGATTCGTGAACCTTCTCCTAGTCAATACGTGACCGTCTCCAGTTCTATCAGACCGTTCTTTTACAGACACAAGTGAAGTAGGATTACTTCGGTTAATTGTTCGCCCCTTCGCTCCATTTCCATTACAGAAACTTCATCACTACTATGGGTTCGGCTGACTTCTCATGATTCGTTGTTACTACGTCTACGACGCTCATGAGACCTCACGGGATAAGTCGTATATCTTTCCTCGTTTACTCTCGTGATCTACGCATATAGGTTACGACTACCTTTTGGGACTTTAGAGTTTTCAGCCTCCTCATCCACTACATACGCCTTCATATCACATTTCTGTTCGTAGAGCCACGATTTCGCTATCCCTTCCTCTCCCCGCTACCTCACGATAGTCAGGCTTGGGAGTCGCTATTGGGTTCACCGGTAGCAGGTGCCCACAGAGGACTTGCACCTCAGATATACGACATGCCCGTCGTACTGAAAAGATTCCAAGCCACCGAGCTTGGAATCGGGGGGATTCGGGAAACTTCGGTTCCCGAATAAGGCATGGAACTCGTCAGAGGTCGCTGCCGTCCCCCACCACAGGGAATGCATCCCATATGAATTGAAAGGAAGCCATTTTTAGGCTATATTGTACTCACTATTTATAGATTGTAAAATTCTACCCACTACAGTTGACAAAGAGCCAAAAAACCAAGCCCGACCGGACCTGGTTTTCTTTTTACAAACTGTCACCATTCCAAATGGAATTTTTAACAATCACATAATCGACCTTACGAAGGCTTTCAAGATCACGACCACCTGCGTAGGAAATCGAACTTTGAAGGTCTTCCTGCATTTCTTTTAGGGTTGCAAAGATCGAACCCTTAGCTGGAAGAAGAATTTTCTTCCCTTCAACATTCTTGTAGTCACCTTTTTGGAACTGGGAGGCTGAACCATAATATTCCTTGAAGACTTGGCCATCTTCCTCGATTAACTGACCTGGACTTTCAGTATGGCCAGCAAAGAGGGAACCAATCATCACCATGCTTGCACCAAAACGAATTGATTTGGCGACATCCCCGTGGGTCCGAATTCCACCATCGGCGATAATCGGTTTCCGAGCGGCTTTAGCACACCAGCGAAGAGCTGCCAACTGCCAGCCTCCTGTACCAAAACCGGTTTTTACCTTGGTAATGCAGACCTTACCTGGGCCAATCCCAACCTTGGTGGCATCCGCTCCTGCATTTTCCAACTCACGAACAGCTTCTGGTGTTCCAACATTTCCTGCGATTACAAAGGTCTCAGGTAGTTCTTTTTTAATGTGTTGAATCATTTTAATAACACTGTCGGCATGACCGTGAGCAATGTCAATTGTAATGTAATCTGGAACATTGTCCTTGAGTTGGCTAACGAAGTCATACTCATAGTCTTTTACCCCCACAGAAATCGAGGAGATTAGACCCTGCTCCTTCATTTTTTGAATAAAAGGAATCCGGGCTGCTTCATCAAAGCGATGCATAATATAGAAGTAGCCCTCACGCGCCAACTTCTCCGCTAGTTCCTCGTCAACAATGGTCTGCATATTGGCTGGAACTACTGGTAGTTTAAAGCTATGCTTACCAAAAGTGACCTCGGTATCTGCCTGCGAACGGCTAGAGATAATACACTTGTTCGGAATTAATTGAATATCTTCGTAATCAAAAATGGGAAATTCATTCAACATGACTGCACCTCAAAAAATATTTGCCAATCAAGGCTGGGCATGGATAGGCCCCAAAAACCGACCTTTCCAGAAATAGTATACAGAATTGTCCGAAAATTGTCAACAGAAAGCTGCCGACTAAACAAGAAAGTTCGTTTTTTTGAAAGTTACAAAGCAAAATGAAAAGACCTGGAAGATTTTTCCAAGTCTTTTCCAAAGGCTTATTTCTCAGCTAAGAGAGCAGCCATTGTAATGTAGTTGTACGGTTTGTTGAAGTGTGGCAAGAAGAAAATATCAGTCAAGGCCAATTTATCAATGGTTACGTGTTCTTGAATCGCCAAGGAGAACATGTGGATTCCCATTGACATATCTTCTTTAGAAGCCATTTGTGCTCCAAGAATGACACGAGACTCACGATCGTAAACAATCTTAAGAACAACTTCATGATTGTCATGCTTGATAAATTCAGGTTTTTGAAGATCGCTAAAGCCTGTTTCCACAGCATCAAAGCCAGCAGCTTTTGCTTTTTCCAAAGTTAAACCAGTTGAAACCATCTTCAAGTCATAGATGGAGATACCGTTAGAACCTTGAACACCAATTCCTTCTAATTCATGGCCAGTTGCATTAAAGGCACCGACAATACCTGAACGAACGGCATTGGATGCAAGTGCGATGTAACTTGGTTTACCAAGAGAGTTATCAAAGATGGTTGCACAGTCTCCAACTGCGTAAACACCTGGAATGCTGGTTTCTTGTTTCTTATCAACCAAGAAGGCACCATTCTTGTAAAGTTCGATTTTACCAGCGCCCAGTTCTGTATTTGGACGGAAACCAACAGCCAAGATTACCATATCGACATCAAAGGTTTCTTTGTCTGTAACAATACGCTCAACCTTACCGTCACCTTCGACAGCTTGAACAGTTTGGCCATAAGCCAAACGGATGCCATGATCTTCCAAGTTCTTGTTCATCATGTCGGAAAGCTCACGGTCATAGTAACCATTAAGGGAAGTTTCAGCGATATCAATTAGGACAACTTCTTTGCCAACACGTTCGAAGGCTTCTGCTAGCTCCACACCAATATAGCCAGCACCAACAACAGCAACTCGCTTGATGTCTTTGTTTTCCAGACGTTCAATCACTTCTGCAGAGTTTTGGTAGAGTTTAACAAATTGAAGGTTTTCAAGGGTTGCTTTAAATTCACGGCTACCTTCGACCAATTCAACTCCTTTGATTGGTGGGATAATTGGTTGCGAACCAGTCGCGAAGATCAATTTTTCGTAAGATTCTACATGCTCTTTACCATCAACCAGAGCTGTCACTTCTTTTTTGTCATAGTCGACAGACAGAACTGGAGATTCCATGTAGATGCGAGCACCCTTAGATTCCAAGGTTTCTTTGTTGGAATAGAAGAGACCTTCTGGACCATCAATTTGTTTTCCAATCCAAAGCGCCATTCCACATCCAAGGAAGGAAATATTGGAGTTTTGGTCGAAAACAACAACTTCGTTTTCGTCACCGAAGTTGTCTAACATTGTATTAATACAGGCTGTACCAGCGTGGTTAGCACCAATGACAACAATTTTACTCATAGTTCGAGTCCTACCTTTAATTTATTTCAACTCCAGTATACCACAATCTGGCAGCGTTTCCAAATGTTATCCTATAGGTTTGAAAAAAATTATGAAAAATTTCAGAGATTAGAGCGAAACCTGCTTGAGGGAACTCCGACCAGAACCGCGTTTTTCCACCAAGATCTGTTTGGAAATCCCTTGTTTCATCACCTCGACATGGGAAATCAAGCCAATCATTCGACCACTACGGCCCAGGCTCTCCAAAACATCGAGTGCCACCAACAGGGTCTCCTGATCCAGACTTCCGAATCCTTCATCGATAAAGAGCGCCTCTAGCTCAACTCCTCCCTTGCTTTCCTGAATGACATCAGAGGTTGCCAAAGCCAGGGCCATGCTGGCTAAAAAACTTTCCCCGCCAGAAAGGGTGGAGACTGGCCGTAATTGTCCCACTTCTTGGTCCAAAACATCCAGCTCTAAACCAGAGAGACTGCGACCAGATGTTTTTTGAGCATTCAATACAAATTGATAGCGCCCTTGGGAGAAATCTTGGTAATAGCGGTCGTTGGCCACTTCGACAATTTGATTGAAAAAATGTTGCAGGACGTAGCCTTTGATATCTAACCGACCCTCAGTCTGACCTGCTAGAACCTGGACCAATTGATCCAACTGTTCATAAAGCAACTGGCTTTCAAGTTGATTTTCAGTTAGGGCTATCAACTGTTGCTCAACCCTTAAGGCATGCTCAATTCGGTCCACGATGAGAATCAGAGCTTCCTTCTCCAAGTCTAGGTCCGACTGCAATTGAGCTAAGAGAGCTTCCTGCTCCTGCGGATTATCCAATGAAAGACTTGGTGGTTCCTGGCTTTGGAGGCGATTGAGCTCATGCTGGATTTCCTGAAGGCGACTTTCAAATTGAGTGATTTTTTGCCGCAATTGTCCACGTAAAGGGACTTCCTGGAGGATGTCTAGAAAGGCGGCCAGCTCTACTTGTGGCAAGAAATCTTCTTGCAACTGGAGCAAGGCTGATCGATTCTTGGCCTGTGCTTCTTGATGAGACTGAAGTGTTTCTGCATACTGTTCTTGTCTAGTTTCAAAAGCCTGTCTCTGAGCCGTTAGTTGCAGTTCTAACTGCGCTAGCCTTGCTTTGGCAGTTTGATACTGCTTCAACCGCTCCTGCTCGTTTTTTAAAGCGACTTCGACTTCTTGGATTGTTTGAGAGCCAACCTGCATTTCCAATTTTTCTAGAGCTCGGGAGCTCTCTTGGATTTGTTGGCCTGTGTGGTCCATTCGCAAGTTGATTTCCTGAAGGTTGAGCAGTCGCTGATTTTGGCGAAGCAAGGCTATTTCTTTTTCCTGCCGCAGATTTTCTACCTGCTTAAGCTGACTTTCCAAGCTAGTTTGGTAGGCTTGAAGAGCCTGCACAAGACCTGTGAGATCAATCTGATTCGTCTCTAAATCAGCAGCAAGGTCGCTCAAGGTTGTCTGATAGACTAGCTGCAACTCTTCTAACTGGCTCAAGACCTGCGTAGATTGCTGCTCCAGTTTGGTTTGCGTCTCCCCTAAATGGGCTAGTTGAGCTTTCTGCTCATAATAAGCCAGTTCTGCCTGCACATAGTCGGCTTCCATCCCTGAAGCTGACGTCTGAGGTAGCTCGGTCACCTGATTGTGACAGACCAGGCAGGGCTCATTCAATTGAGTGTGGCCCCTAACCAAGTTCACAGCGGAGGCCAAACGTTGTTCTTGAAAGCCTTGATCGTCGCTGGACTGGGACAGGGCTTCTATCTGGGCCTGAACCTCCTCTAGCTGGGATTGGAGCTGAGTCAGTTGGGCTTCTTGATCCTTTATTTTCTGATCCTGCTGGAGGAGTTGATGGTGGCGCTGCTGGTAATCCACCAGTTGATTCCAGCTCACCGTTTTCTGGCTCAGTGACAGCAAACGAGTTTCTAATTCTGCTACCGCTTCCTGATTAGCCTCTAATTCCCGCTGTTCTTGCAATTGTTGATTTTTGAGCTGCCCCAGCTCATCCTGTTTGCTGGCTAGGAGCTGGCTTAATTGCTGCCGATCCAGAAGTTTTTGGTAAGCGCCCTCCAGCTCTGCGATTTGCCTTCTGAGCTCCTCTTCATCTTCCTTTCCCAGACCTGCTTGCTCCATCACATAAGTCTGGTTTAAGGCCTCCAATTCCTGCTGGTCTTGCTCCAATTGCGTTGCTCGGCGGCTTAATGCCGCTTCTTGCTGGTCTAATTGCTGCTGCCGATCCAGCAGAATTTGTCCCCCTTCAAGATTATCCAATAAAGCTAGATGAGCCTTATCCGCCTCATAGGTGGGATAAGCCGTCTTGACTTGTTTAAACTCTGCTTGAGTGCGGGCCAGGGCTTGCTCCCAGTCCTGCCGTTGCTTCCAAGCCGCCAATTTCTCAGCGACCTCTTGAACTTTCACTTCCAAGTTCAAGACCTTCCTTTCACCCTGCTTTTTTTCTTGTTCAAAGGTTTGAAGGGCCTCCGCCATGGCCTCCTGGATTTGCGCTGATCCTAAAAGAGCTAGATCTTCTCCCACCACACTGCGGGCCAACAAGACCATTTCTAAGTCTCTGGCCTCCATCTGTTGGCGGTCTTGCTTGCGTTTTTCTTTTAATTGTTCCATTAAAAATTGATAGGAATCCACATCAAAAAGCGTTTGGAGGATTTCCTCCTTCTCCTTGGAATTGGCCAATAAAAAGCGCTTGAAATTGTGTTGGGGCAAGAGCAGGATTCGTTGAAACTGATCCTTATTCAGATGAAGCAGGTCTTCGATGGCCTGGGTCACCTCTCCGATCTTGGTGTAACTGGGGCCAACCAGCTGGCCGTCCGCGATTTCCGAAAAGAGATGCTGGTCGCGAAAAAGACTGTTAAAGGGCCGTTCAGGATCCCAAGCCACTCGCTTAGGAGTCCAGGACCTCTCGACACGGTAGGTCTTGCCCCGATGGCTAAAGTCCAGGATAACACTGGACGGCTCCTTAGCACTGAAAGAGGCAAACTCACTGCGCAAGTCAATAAAGCGCTTATCGCCAATCTTAAACTGGGCATTGTTGTAATACAGCGCTGTCACCAGTAAATCAAAGATTGTTGTTTTACCCGATCCCGTATCTCCTGAAATTAAAAACAGGCTATCGGCATAATCGCGAAAATCCAAATCCAGTTGCGCATGGGGACCAATATTTCTAGCTTCTAAACGAATGGGTTTCATAATTCCTCCCGACTCTGTAAGAGACTATCTTCAAGCCAGTTCCGCTGCTGGACTGTCAGCTCCTGACCGGTTTGTTCCTGAAAAAATTGCTGAATGAGCTCCAAGGGAGACTCCAACCGTTCCTGAGTCAAGACTCGCCTGTTGTGAGGTCTACTAACCTCTTCGATCCGGATATCAAGAATATCCGGATAATAGGTCATCAAGGCATCCCTCAAATTTCGCACCCCTTGGGGTTTGGCTGTTAGGCGAATGCTGTAATAGGCTGGACCTTCTGCCTGGATTTTAGCCACAAAATCTTGCTGCGTGATGTCCGCGTAGCTGCCACTAATGAGACGGATATCTTTAGAAATCGGCAGGGGACGAAAGTCAATCTCCAGGTTATCCTTGTCCCAATCCAAAAGAAGGACTCCCTTCTCCTGCCAATGCTCATCGACCGCAAATTTCAAAAGAGAACCGGAATAGCGAATCCGCTCGTTGGGGCTGGATAAGTGCGAATGGAGATGGCCCAAGGCCACATAGGAAAAGCTGGCAAAAAGGCTAGCTGGCAAATGATTGAGCCCTCCGATTTCTGATTTTCCTTCACTGATCAGTTGGTAGTTTTCATTGCCCTGGCCAGTCACATAAAAATGACTGATCAAAATGGGCTTTTTACCGGGTTTGATCAGAACCTCCATGTCCTTAACCAGACGTTCCATAGCCTGACTGATGGTCTCCATTTGGCCTTTATCCGCTTCGGTAATCCCATAAAAACGTCGGGCATCGCTGGGGTGAAAGAAGGGCAACAGGAAAATTTGAAACTCCCCGAAGTCAATCGGTTCCAAGGCCTGTTCAATTTGGGTCGCCAGATAAAGCTGGCCCTGCTTCATCCAACGGGTTCCAAACTGGAGGCGGTTGGCACCATCATGGTTGCCAGAAACAATAAACAGGGGAAGACCCAGCTCTACATTTAATTCGTAAAGCATCTGGTCCAGGGCCTTGGTTGCTG
The DNA here is from genome assembly GCF_013415245.1 of Streptococcus danieliae. Taxonomy (GTDB): domain Bacteria; phylum Bacillota; class Bacilli; order Lactobacillales; family Streptococcaceae; genus Streptococcus; species Streptococcus danieliae_A. The sequence goes on from NZ_JACBXX010000137.1 coordinate 7,870, forward strand.
AAATCGGTGGGGTGGAGACATCAAAAAGATCGCCTGCTAAAAACAGCGCGTCTACCTTTTCCTCTTTGGCTAGTTTTTTAAGGGCTTGGAAGGCTGACCACTGCTCCTCCAGGAGGGAGTACCCATGCAGTTTCCGCCCGATATGCCAATCCGCTGTATGTAAAAATTTCATTCCGTTCCTCCCAACTAGGTTCTTCTAAGGATAACAAAAAAAGTCAAGGCAAACAAATGTCTACCTTGACGAATTTCAGATTATTCTGTTTCCATTTCGAAAGCATCCGCTTTTTGCTTATCTGGAAGCAGGAAGGCTAGAACCAGACCCACAAGTGCTGGGGTTGTCCAAGCCATAGAGGCTGCTGCAAATGGAAGGCTTTGAACCAAGCTGCTAAGAGCTGTGATTCCAAGACTGGATCCCAAAACTTCTGCTAGCGAAACCAAGGTTACCAAACCGATGGTTGCCTGCATACCACGTTTTGAAAGTGGGACAAATTTGTTTACAATCACAATCAAAACAAGGGCGATAGTGATTGGGTAAAGAATCATCAAGACCGGTACTGAGAAGGTAATGATGGTATTCAAACCAAGGTTGGCAATTCCAAAACCGATAAGGGTAAAGGCTGTTGCGTAGGCCTTGTAGGAGAATTGTGGGAAACGAGAGTTGAAGAACTCACTCGTCGCCACAATCAAACCAACGGTTGTTGTGAAGCAGGTCATCGTAATCATGAAGGCAAGGAAGAGTTGTCCGACTGAACCAAAGACCTGTTGGGTTGCATTGGTGAGGACATACACACCTTTATTAACATCAGGATTAGCGATTACATCTGCTGGTACTGGGAAGGAATTTCCCAACTTAGCAAGTCCGACATATAGAGCACTGAAGGCCAAGGCTACTACCAAACCAACAATCCAGATGGTTGTGATGTATTCTTTTTTATTGGCAAAGCCCAGTTGCTTCAAGGTTTGCACTGCAACCACACTGAAGGCTACCGAAGCCAAGGCATCCAAGGTGTTATAACCTTCTAGGAAACCTGTTCCAAATGCGGCTGTTGCATAACCATCAACGGCTGCTTGTGGCGCTTGACTGAAACTTGCAAGTCCTAGGATGATCAAAAGGACGATAGAAATGGCAAAAATTGGTGTTAGGATTCGACCAACGGAATCTAAAATTTTAGAGGGATTCAAAGAGATTAAATAAGCCGCTCCGAAATACAAAACTGTAAAAATCAGCAGAGCGAGGCTCGCATTGAATCCGTTGAGTAGGGGTTCAATCCCTACGCTGAAAGCTGTTGTAGCAGTCCGTGGAATTGCAAAGAATGGTCCAATTGCCAGGTAGAGAGCTACTAGATAAACAGTCGCAAAGACTGGTGAAATTTTCTTGGAAATTTCATAAACATATCCTTTAGGATTTAGAGTTCCAATAATCAGCGTTAGAACCGCTAAACCAACTCCCGAGACAACAAAACCAAAGATTGCGGGCCAGAAATTTTGTCCAGATAGAACTCCAAGGGCTGGTGGGAAAATCAAGTTACCAGCACCAAAGAAGATACCGAACAAAAGTAGCCCCGTTAAGGCACCTTTTTTTACCATAAACTTCTCCTTTTTTAGATATGAGTCCTATTATATATGACTTTCAGTCCTTTGGCAAGAGTTTTCAGAAATTTTAATCAATTTATTTCCTATCTTGATTTTCCTGGAGAAATTTGAGGATGGGATAACGAACGTTCGGGAAATAGTCCCCCGAAAAATCATGACCCGCTCCGTCAATAATCTGGACTTGACCATTTTGTAGATAAGGCCGAGCTTTTTCGCTATAGGAAAAAGGAACAATTTCATCCTGGTTGCCATGAAGAATTAAGACTGGCCCCGGATACTTGGCTAGTTCACTATAAATGTGAATCGGCCAGACATCCAGGAGGTAATTGGAACTAATTTCCAGGTCAAAATGGTCAAAAATCTTGCTCTGCTCAGGAATTTGGTCTAGGGAATCATAGATTTGATGGGGAAGTTCACTAATCACAAAGGCTGGGTACATGAGTAGGAGGTTTTTCACCTTAGCCGGTTCTTGACTAGCGACCAGGCTGGCCACCAAACCACCCTGGCTAATCCCTAAAAGGCTGGTTTGATTGGCTTCGATTTCGCTCCACTCCTGGCTCACCTTCAAGACAGATTCCAGGTCTTCGACTTGACTAGTGATTGTTAATTCTTTGGCATTACTGGTACTTTGACTCTTGGGGCCACCATGGACAAAATCAAACAAATAAACGGCATAACCCCGAGAAGCTAGTAACTCTGCATAGACCCGACCTTGCCGGTAGGAACCATTAAAACCGTGGGCAAAAATGATTAGGGGAACCTTGCTTTTGCTAGCAGGAATGTAGATTTGCCCCTTTAATTTGCGGACACCATCCTGAATGTCTCTATCTTCAATCCGGTAATCGGTTTTGGGCAGGGTGATGGCAACGGCTTCCTGCTTTTTTTGATCAAGCTCGGGAGCCTGAGTTGTCCCCGCCCAAACGAGGCTGAAGCCAATGACGATTAGGCTTAGAACCAAGCCAATTTTCTTCATACTCAACCTCCTTTCTTTTTACCCTAAGGCAACGTCTAAAATCATCATCAAAACAAAGCCAATCATGAGCCCCAGGGTTGCTTGGTCGGTATGGCCGTTATTTTGGGAATCGGGGATCAGTTCCTCGACAACAACAAAAATCATGGCGCCGGCTGCAAAGGACAGGGCGTAGGGCAGCAGGGAAGTCATGGCTAAAACAGCTAGGGCTCCTAACAAGGCTCCCAGCGGCTCAACCAGGGCTGAATTGGCTCCCCAAACAAAGGCAGACCAGCGGGACCGGCCCTCTGTTCGTAAGGGAACGGCCAAGGCAGCCCCTTCGGGAATGTTCTGCAAGCCAATTCCTAAGGCCAAGCCCAAAGCGGAGACCAGGGCTGCGCTATTGCCATCTTGGATGGCCCCAAAGGCGACTCCAACCGCCAAACCTTCCGGGAAATTATGGATGGTAATGGCTGAAAAAAGCAGGGCTGTCCTAGACAGGCGCTTTTTGGGTTGGAGGCCTTCGGCTTCTGTCTGGGTCAAATGGATGTGGGGAATGATCATATCCACCAGCCGGAGAAAAAAACCACCCGCTAAAAAGCCAATCGCCACTGGTAACCAGCTAAGTTTGCCATAGCTTGGTTCCGCAAATTCCAGAGCCGGTGACAACAGAGACCAAAAGGAAGCCGCAATCATAACTCCCGCCGCAAAGCCCATGGTGGTGTCCAAGGCCTTACGATTAACCTCTTTGAAGAAAAAAACAACAGAAGCCCCTAAGGCCGTACAAAACCAGGTGAAGAGACCGGCTCCAAAGGCCAACCAAACGACAGATTGTTGTGTCAACCACTCCATAGACTACCTCCTAGAGATGGTAAAAAGGATTGGTTGACACACGGCTGCCTAAAATGTCTAGTGTCCAGCCTTCTTCCTGCTTCCACTTTTCTAATAACATGGTCAAGCCTTGAATGAAAATCACCTCGATGTAGTGGCCTGGATCAATGGCACGCAAGCCTTGTGAAAGGAAGTCTTGGGCCGTATGGTAATAAATATCTCCGGTAATCAGGACATCAGCTCCCTTGGCTAGGGCATCTGAAGCAAAGGATTGCCCACTACCTCCGCAAATAGCAATACGTTTTACAGGTTCTGTGATGTAACCGGGATATTCAACCAAGCGGACACTGTCCAGATGGAAGGTTTCCTTAACCTTGAGCGCCAACTCTTGGAAGTCCATGGGTTCAATCTCTCCAATCCGACCGATCCCCTGATTGGGTCCTGTTTCATGCAAGGGCTCTGTATTCTGGATTCCAAGCAGGTCACAGAACCAGTCATTGAGTCCCCCTGCGACCACATCAATATTGGTATGGGACACATAGACCGCAATATCCGCCTTGATCAAGTCCACATAAATACCATTCATACCTTGATTATAAACTAAATTCTTGATTGGGCGGAAAATCGGCGCGTGTTTGACAATCAACAAATCCACTTGATTGGCAATCGCCTCTTCGACCGTCTGTTCACGAATGTCCAAGGTCACCATTACCCGCTGGACTTCCTTGTCCAAAGATCCGATTTGTAGGCCCACCTGGTCCCCCTCGAGGGACAATTCTGGTGGACAAAAAGCTTCATAACGTTCGATTACATCTCTAACTTTCATCTAGTACCTCTCTAATCATAGCTAATTTCAAAGCCAACTCTTCTCTTTCCACGACATGCTCGTGCGGGATTTTCGCCAACAAGGCTTCCAATTTATCCGCCTCCTTGGCCCATTTTTTTCGGAAGACCACTGATTTTTCCTGTAACAGAAAGGGGCCAAAGGTTCGTTCTGGCAAGGTCAAGCGCATCTGCCCCGGTTGGGCGACCACTATTTCATAGATTTTACCGGCCTCCTCCAGAATAGCCTCGGCGGTTACTTGATAACCGTGCTCTTCCAACCAAGCCCGCAATTCATATTCGCGATTATTAGGTTGAAGGATAAGGGTCTGAACGCCCTCAAGCCGGTCTGGATCTGTATCCAAAATGGAGGCAATCAGTCTCCCCCCCATACCGGCAATCACAATCTCATCAACACTATCTTCAGGCGACAGGGCTTTTAAACCAGAAGCCAGACGTACCTGAATCTGCTGACTGAGACCTTCTTTTTGGACATTTTGACAAGCGGATTGGTAGGGACCTTCCACCACCTCGCCGGCAATGGCAGCGGCAATGCGACCGCTTTTCATCAAAGCAATCGGTAGATAGGCGTGGTCACTACCAACATCTAACAGGGTAACTCCAGGGCTGACAAAACCAGCCACTGTCTCTAAACGTTTGGATAAGGACATTTATTTCTCCAGATTTTTATAATAAAAACAATGAGCCTGAACCGGGCAAGTCTCACACTTGGGCTTACGGGCTGTACAGTGATAACGACCGAAAAATATGAGCCGGTGATGGGTCGCAATCCAATCTTTTTTAGGAATTTTAGCCATCAGGTCTTTTTCAATCTGCTCAACACTGGCGTCCTGGGCTGAAATGTTCAAGCGTTTGGCAATCCGGCTCACATGGGTATCAACGGCAATGGCAGGAATTTGATAAATTTCAGCCAAAACCACATTAGCTGTTTTGCGCCCGACACCTGGTAAGGATTCCAATTCTTTATGGGTTTTGGGCACTTGACCATCAAAGCGCTCCAAAATTTCCTGGGCCGTTCGGATGATATTTTTAGCCTTGGATTTATAAAGCCCAATGTGGCGAATGGTCTCCTCCACTTCAGGCAAAGGGGCATTGGCCAAATCTTCAATTTCTGGATACTTGGCCCAGAGTCCCGGGGTAATTTTATTGACCGATTTATCCGTTGCTTGGGCTGATAAAATAACGGCTACTAATAATTGAAAGGGAGTCTCATAGGTCAGCTCACCGTGGGCATTTGGAAACATGTCAGCAATAATGTCCAGAATTCGTTTTAACTTCACACGTCCAATCATTCTTCTATCCTCCATAAATTGACATTGTTTTTAAATTCATCACTAGCCTTGATTTGACGCGTTTTTTTCAATTCCCACTCATCCCGTCGCCGCTGAATTTGCTCCTTGGTCTGGATGCCTTCTTGGACCCAGCTGCGAACAATGGCTTGCCAGTAACGCCATCTGGTTTTCCCATTCAGGAGGGCTTCCCGAACAGCCTCTTGAATCAAGACCAGGGGCACCTCCTGGGCCAATTTTTGCAAGTCCTCAATTTCAATCGAACTCAACATCCGACCGTAGTTTTCCTCAAAAAATTTCAACAACTCTTGAAATTCTTTTTGACTTACAGCCTCTGGATCTTCATCTTGATTCAGCTCTGCCAACTGATCCAAACGCTGAAACAAGGGACTGGCATCAATATAAAAACCAATCTTCCCATCCTCCTTGCTGGTATCCTGGTATTGGACGGAACCCGTGGAAATCAGATTATTGAGAGCCCGATTAATGGTTTCTGCACTCATCCCTGTTCGCTTACTAAGGCGATCAATCGAAAGACTGGTACTCTTGGTCACATTTTCCAAGTAGACCAGCTGCCAAACTAGAAATTCTTCGGGGGATGCAAATAATTGATTGATATTCTCAAATAAAAAAGCTGGTAAAACAATTTGCCCCATTTGATAGTGTTGATAGAATCCCATACCTCTCCTTTGTCTACACTGCTTAGATACCCTCTATTATACTCTATTTCTGCAAGGACGAAAAAATCTTCTTGAAGTTTCCTTCAAGAAGATCCCGATTAATAGTGCATCAGCACCTTGTAGTCGTAGTCGCCGATGGCTTGGCGGCCATTAAGGTCATCCAATTCGATTAAAAAGGCACATCCTGCAACAACGCCACCCAAGCGTTCAATCATCTCGATGGTCGCCTTAACAGTTCCACCTGTTGCCAATAAATCATCAACAATCAATACTCGTTGTCCTGGTTTGATAGAATCTGCGTGCATGGTTAGAGTATCTAAGCCATACTCTTTTTCATAGTCAGCAGAAATCACTTCACGCGGTAATTTACCCGGCTTACGGACTGGGGCAAAACCAATTCCCAATTCATAGGCAACCGGACAACCAACAATAAAACCACGAGCCTCAGGACCTACAATCATATCAATCTTCTTATCCGTCGCGTATTGAACAATTTCACGTACTGCGTAAGAATAGGCATTCCCATCGGCCATCAAAGGACTGATATCCCGGAAGGTTACCCCTTCTTGCGGATAATTTTCAATCGTTGCAATATAATCTTTTAAGTTCATAATCGACTTTCTATCAAAATGTTTTTACGATTTATTCTACCATAATTAGAACAGAATAGCTAGGAGGACCCCAGACGAATCATTCCCGTTGCTTATCCTTTTTGAAAATAATGTCAGGGTCTTGAGTCCTCATTACCAAGTTCATAAAAAAAATGATATTTTTGTCTAAGCTTAAAAAGTAAAACTCTAAATTTTTCGAAAATATCAAAAAAAGGGCGCAAAAAACCCTTGTTTTCATCCATACATTTTTAAACTATTATCAAACAACCCAGCTAGCTAAGTGCTCGCGTTGTCCCAATTTGAGTTTTGATAATGCAAAACCAACCATGACTAAAAAACGCATACTTACTGCCAGG
>NZ_JACBXX010000095.1 GCF_013415245.1 Streptococcus danieliae
GGGATAGCCTTTCTCAGTATTTTGTCGTAATTATATTGTATCAAGACTATCTCCATAAAGCAAAAAAGCAACGGCTCTTAAACCGTTGCTTTTTTGCTTTAGTCAGAGAGACTTTTGTCCCAAACTCGACCCAATCAACTACTGCGTCAAAGGTATTTTGCTAATCATAAAGAGAGAGGCTAGACTTCTGTCCCAGCCTCTCCTCTTACAAAAAGCTCTAGTTATTCAGCCGAATCCTCAGCTGCTGCTGGCAAAACCAGGTTCAAAAAGACACCGACCAAGGCCGCCAAGGCTGTCCCTGAAATAACCAGGTCAGAACCCAACTTCAAGACACCGCCACCGAGGCCCAAGACCAACATGGCACTAGCGATTACAAGGTTGCGGGACTCCATAAAGTTGACCCGAGCTCGAATCAGAACCTTCAAACCGTTGCTGGCAATAACTCCATAAAGCAGGATTGACATCCCTCCCAAAACCGCACTTGGAATAGTCGAAATCAAGGCTGTAAACTTAGAGAAGAAACTCAAACCAATGGCAATCAAGGCCGCATTCCGGATCACCGAAATACTAGCAATTCGGGTCAAACCAACAACCCCGGTATTCTCTCCATAAGTGGTATTGGCAGGACCACCAATAAAGGCTGAAACCGCTGTAGCCACCCCATCTCCAATCAGGGTCCGATTGAGACCTGGTTTTTTCAAGAAATTACGGCCACAAATCTCCCCTAAAACCATATGGTCTCCGATATGTTCTGCAATGGTTACAATCGCAATGGGTAGAATGGCAAAGGCTTCCGGACCAAAGTAAAGCTTGTACTCTTTCAAACCTGCGACTCCTGTTGCAAATGGCAGGCTCAGATCCGGCAAGGACAACCAAGCCGCTTCTTGAACTGGGGTAAAGTCAACCATCCCCAAGAAAATAGCTACTACATAACCTCCGACAATAGCAATCAGAAACGGAATCACCCGCACAAAGCCTTTTCCCCGTGTTTGGATGGTCACCGCAATCATAAAGCTCACAGCCGCCACCAACATGTTTTTCCAATCACCATCGGCCACAAAGCCAGCTGAGGTTACAGCTGTGTTGGCCAGTCCCAAACCGATCACCATAATCATCGGCCCAATTACAATCGGTGGCAAGAGACGGTCAATCCAGGCTGTCCCAACCTTTGCAACAATTAAAGAAACCACTACATAAACCAGACCAACCATCATAATCCCGGTTTGTCCAGCACTAATATCTCCACCCATTTGTTCCTTGGCAAAAGCCATGGCTGAAATATAGGCAAATGAAGAACCTAGATAGACCGGAACACTAAACTTGGTAGAGATCATATAGATCAGAGTCCCAATCCCCGAAGCCAGCAATGCAGTCGAAATCGACATCCCTAGTAAAATCGGAACTAGGATCGTCGCTCCAAACATCGCAAAAACGTGTTGCACACTCAGGAGCAACCCTTTTGCAGTGTCTGGCTTTTCATGAATATCAAATAACAAACGTTTTTCTGCCATTTTATCCCCCTTTTTGTTCCTATTCTGACGGCATCTTGAATCAAAACAGGACGGCGCGTTTTATTTGACTTAGCTTTTTTTCAAAAAAAAGCCTCATCATGAAATGAGACTCTGTGGATAGATATTCGATAAAAATTTCCTCACAAAACAGGACAGAGTCTGAGCTCTGCACTACTCTATGATTCTTTGATTCGAAAAGTCCTTAGTAGGCTCTCTGTCCTACCTTAAAAGTCTTTATTTCGAATATTAATTCTACCACATCTAGTGGATTTATACAAGTTCCCTGCTCCGTCGAGTTTCAAAGAAACTCGGTTATAGCAAGAGCACTTTACTTAGCTGGCTTGGCTTGAGCTGCTTCAACAGCTTGGCGAACGGTTTCGGCGTAAATCTTGGCCCCTGCCTGGATGGCTTCACCGGTACCACCAAAATGGATATTATCACTATCCTCCCACATTTCCGGACGGTTGAGGGAGACCTTGTGCCAATCTGCCAGGGTAATAAAGGAATGTTTGCGAGCTAATTTCAGTTCATACTTCCAGGTTTCTTCTGCGGTTGCCTCGACGTACTGATCGGAATTTCCGTCATAAGGGGTTACGAGGACTAGGCGGTGGCCTTTAGGGAGATCCTTAATAATGCCGTCCAATTCTTCTTTATAATTGCTCACGATATTAACCCCAATCCCTAGAACAACCGTTTTACCTAGGATGCCGGCTTGGGCCTGAGCATTCATAATCGCACGCGCCTGAGTCAGGTTCCGGCTACCGGCGGCATCAATATTTCCATCCGGGAAGACCTGATTGAGTTGTGTATTGGCCCGCAAGGCAACAGAGTCCCCAATGAGTGAGAGACCACCAGGAACTGAAAGACTCTCAATTTCCGGTTCAGCTTCCTGCTTGTCCAAACGCGCTGTCGGGTTCACCTGATAATATAGCCGTTCTAAGCCCTGGGCCGATTGGGCCATATTGTTGGCCGCCATGTCCCGCGCAAAATTGGTCATCACCGGTGCCTGATAGAGGCGAACCCCACCGGCGGTCACCAAACCAACCAAGACCAAGCCCATAATCATTCGGGCCGACTTATTGAAGTGCTGCCGTCCTGCCAGAATCGGTTCCACAATGTAAAAAGAAAAAGCGGCAAAGGTGTAAGAAAGAAGGACTGTGAGGAAAACCGCTTGCCAGTGTACCAATTGATCCTTAAAGATACTGTAGAGCGGCCAGTGGAAAAGATAGACCCCATAGGAAGTATCTGCCAAAAAAGTCAACCAAGCAGGTTCTGCCACATCTGGCAACTGATTGTGGAGCAGGCGCAGACTGCGAATCAGAACCGTTGCCGCCAGAGCCGCCAAGGCTAGCCCCCCAAGATAGGTGATATTCTGGTCAAAGCGCAAGCCGATCAACAAACCAGTCAGAATGACCACACCTAGCAAGCTTCCCAGGATAATTCCCGGCCAGTTGGAATGTTCCAAACGCTTTTCAAAGGACAGAGATAGCGAGGAGACACCGGTCATAGCCGCTAATAAACTTCCAAAAAAGAAAGGAAAGAGGTGACTGAGACTGGCAAAATAAAGCATAGATGGACTGGCTCCCAACAAGAGCCCCAAGACCATAGTCCCATAAGACACTACAAGAAGCGGCAAGGACAAGGTGATGACGCTACCTCGGAACTGCGATGTGTTCCGCGATCGCTTGGCCAGACGGTACAAAAGGAAGGACCAAAGCAAGTAGAAATGAACCTCCACCGCCAAACTCCAATTGTGGACAAAGAGATGGGGGATAAACTGATCCTCGTAGTTCCCACCCGTCAGCATCTCATAGAGGTTGGTCACGTAACCCAAAACTCCTGCGACTTGCGTTGGGAGATCTGCTACATATTCTAGACGAACCAACCAGGTCAATGGTAGACTGATCAAGAGCATCAGCACAACTGGCGGCACAATCCGATACAAACGCCGCCGCAGAAAGGCCTGCATATCCACCTGACCTGTTCGGTCTACTTCATCAATCATCAAAGCGGTAATCAGAAAGCCTGAGAAGGTGAAAAAGACATCCACTCCAACAAAACCACCTGGGAAATACTTAGGGTAAAAATGGTATAGTAAAACCCACAACAAGCCTAAGACCCGCACGCATGAAAACCAGCGTATCCGCATAATAACTCCTAATATATCTTTAAAATCATACTACTCGAATAAGACAAAAAATGACGAGGAAAACCGACGAAGGTTTAACTAAAGTCAGATTTTGAAAGTAAATAAGTATAACTAAACATTTCCTTTTTTACCATTATATCGTAAATACAGATACATTCCAAATAGAGCAAAAACCAGGCTACTCGGAACCTGGTTTTTTTTACAATTAAAAATTCCGACTAGAACGGTTATAACCATACTGCTCCACAAAATCATGGCGGAATTCCAAGAGATTGTCATCCAGAATTGCCTGGCGAACCTTTCGCATCAAATCAATCAAGAAGTAGAGATTGTGGTAGCTAGTCAAGCGCATTCCGAAGGTCTCATCCGCCTTGAGCAGGTGCCGGAGATAAGCCCGACTATAATTCTGACAGGTGTAGCAACCACAGTTCGGATCCAGTGGACCAAAGTCTTCCGCATACTGGGCATTCTTGACCACCAAACGACCCTGGCTGGTCATACAGGTCCCGTTCCGTGCAATCCGCGTTGGCAGTACACAATCAAACATATCGATTCCACGAATAACCCCATCAATCAAACTATCCGGTGCGCCAACTCCCATTAGATAACGAGGTTTATTTTCTGGTAAAAGGGGAGTTGTGAAGTCCAGCACCGCATTCATCTCCTCATGGGTCTCACCAACCGCTAGGCCGCCCACGGAATAGCCCGGGAAGTCCATCGCCACCAAATCGGCTGCAGACTGACGGCGCAGATCCTCAAAGCCAGCCCCCTGGACAATTCCAAACAAACCTTGGCGATCTGGGTTTTGATGGGCCTTAAGCCCCCGCTCTGCCCAACGACTGGTCCGCTCAATCGATTTCTTAACATAGTCGTAAGGCTGGTAGAACTGGGGACATTCATCAAAACTCATCATGATGTCTGAGCCCAAATTGTTCTGGATCGAAATCGCCTTTTCCGGTGATAGGAACATCTTAGCTCCATTCAAATGGTTCTTGAAGGTGACCCCTTCCTCTGTGATATTCCGTGAATCTGCCAGGGAATAGACTTGGAAACCACCTGAATCTGTCAGAATGGGTTGGTCCCAATTCATAAACTTGTGCAGGCCACCAGCTCTGGCGATCAACTCATCTCCCGGACGGAGCCATAAGTGATAGGTGTTGGATAGGATAATTCCTGAACCCATCTCTTTTAACTCCTCTGGCGACATGGTCTTAACGGTAGCCAAGGTTCCTACTGGCATAAACATGGGGGTTGGGAAGGTCCCGTGAGGGGTGATAATTTCCCCTAACCGGGCTCCAGTATGTTTCTCTTTTTTAATCAGACGATACTGAATCGGTGAATCTTTCATTTTTTCTCCTTCCTAGGAAAAACAGTCCTAGTTCTGACCCCTATTGTAGCAAAAAGCCCCTCCCTTGTCACAATCGATTTCCTTGTATCCAGCTTCACTTAAATTGTCTGAAAATTAGAATCGTGCAACTTTTTTCAGACACTGATAATTGCTTGACTCCGTTATTTAGAATGATTATAATTTATTTAGAAAAACAAAAAGGAGAACTTCTTATGAACAACACTATTTCTGTCCTAAACCAAACCGTCGCTGACCTCTACACTGCTCGCATCGCTCTCCACCAACTCCACTGGTATATGCGTGGAGCTGGTTTCATGGTTTGGCATCCAAAAATGGACAAATACATGGACGCTATCGATGGTACCTTGGATGAAATGAGTGAGCGCCTCATCACTCTCGGTGGCCAACCTTACTCAACCCTAACTGAATTTCTACAACACTCTAAAATCGAAGAACTTCCAGGTCAATTCAAATCTGTTGAAGACAGTCTTGCACGTGTCATCGACATCTTCAGCTACCTAACTGAACTTTTCCAAGCAGGACTAGATGTTACTGACGAAGAAGGAGACGATGTGACCAACGGTCTCTACGCAGATGCCAAAGGTGACTTCGAAAAAACTATCTGGATGCTCTCTGCTGAACTTGGCCTCGCTCCACAACTCGCCAACAAAGAAGCCTAACACTCATTTAATTTCAAAAGACTCTCGAATTTAATCCGAGAGTCTTTTTACATATTTTAGAATAGGCAACTCACAACCTCTACTCAGAGAGCGTGAGGATCCACCAGTAACTGGTGATCTACTTTAATACAGCGGTCCATCACGATTTCCTGGATCCCAGCCTGGGTCAGCAGATCCAAGGCTTCTTGACTAAATAAGCCCTGTTGAGCCCAAAAAACCTTAGCTTCAGCTTGTAAAAAGTCTGCAGCAACAGCCGGCAAAAATTCACTGCGACGAAATACATCCACAATATCAACCGGAAAGGGGAGGCTTTCCAAACTTGGATAAACCTGTTCCCCCAGAATCTTCTGATCCACAGCCCGTGGGTTGACTGGCACAATGCGGTATCCCTGGTCTTGCAGGTAACGGGCCACCCGATGGCTAGTCGCCTCTTCTCGCGGAGAAAGTCCAACAACTGCGATTGTCTTACTTTCCTCCAGAATTTTTTTGAGCCCGGCAGAATCTCTTACAAGCATCTTAAGACCTCCGTATTTTCTCTAGGGGACGGCCTTTAGCCAGCTCGTCCACCAGCTTATCGGTAATGCGAATTTGTTTCATCAAAGGATCCGTTAATTCTTGAATCTTAACCCCACAAATGGTCCCCGTAACACCAGTTGCCGCTGGATTCCAGGCAGGACATTGGTTGTAAAAATCAGCTACGGTTCGAGTTTCAGGTCCCTGCTGGACTTGCTCAGGACTATAACCGGTTAGCCAAGTTAACACCTGATCCAACTCATCTTGCGTTCTCGCTTTGCGCTCTACTTTATTCAGATAAGCTTGATAAATCCCCATCCAGCTCATCTGATCAATGGTTTTTCGCGGCATCACTGACCTCCTTTGTTTCTAAACTGCAAATCTCTTCTATCCCAAAAACCTAATACCCGAAGAGAACCTATTCCATCATCTATTCGATGCTCACTCCCCTGACTATCTTCGCTCTCACGTTTCTAGGCCAGGTTCCAACAGTCTCTCCCCAGACTGTTGGAATCCACTGGACTAGCCTCGCTCCCTTATTTGTAGGCTCGGGTGGAAAAGGTCTGGGAGACCTTTTCCACCCCCTAATTTAAGGGAACCTCTAAAACCCCAGTTTTTCTTCAAATTGAATCACTCAAACCTTGATAAATCAACATTTAGATTTTCAGAAATTTAGTTTTTAGAGGTGCCCTTAATACAAAGCTCGTGATGGGAGTGGGACAGAACTAAATTTGAAAAAATTTAGTTCGTAGTCCCACCCCCGCAAGGCTGATTAGGTCCTCTTCCGAGCTTGAAAAGCGAACGAAGAGGCCAATCAGCTACTGCGTCAAAGGCATTTTATTAACCAAAGTCAATAAGGCTAGACTTTTGTCCCAGCCTCATCACTTCGCTTCATACCAGGTTTTTCCTTTGTTGCCGTCGGCGACGAGGGGGACGGCGAGTTGGATGGCGTTTTCCATGACTTCTTTGAGGAGGGTGGTGATGGCTTCTACTTCTGAGTTGGGGACTTCGAGAACGATTTCGTCGTGTACTTGGAGGAGCATGCGGCTGGTGTAGTTGCCTTCTTCCAAGGCTCGGTCCAGGTTGATCATGGCGATTTTGAGGATGTCAGCGGCTGATCCCTGGATTGGGGAGTTGATGGCGGTTCGTTCCGCAAAGGAACGGACTTGAAAATTCCGAGCATGGATATCTGGCAAAGCGCGACGGCGGTGGAAGATGGTTTCCACATAGCCTTGGTCACGCGCCTCACGGACAATCCGATCCATATAATTCTTAATGCCTGGATAACGCTCAAAGTAGGTCTCGATATAGTCCTTGGCTTCGGCTCGGGTGATGCCTAGATTATTGGCTAAACCAAAATCAGAGATGCCATAAACCACCCCAAAGTTAACCGCCTTGGCATTGCGGCGATCCAGATCAGTCACCTCTGCTGCGGAGGCCCGGCCAAAGACCCGCATGGCTGTCGAACTATGGATATCCAGTCCATCTTTAAAGGCCTGAATCAAGTGCTCATCCTGAGAAATATGGGCCAGCACCCGCAATTCAATCTGCGAATAGTCCGAACTCATCAACACTGCATCCTCAAAGGATGGAACGAAGGCCTTCCGAATCAAACGGCCCTGCTCCAAGCGGATCGGGATATTTTGCAGGTTGGGATCCGTACTTGAAAGCCGACCCGTCTGCGTCAAATCCTGAACATAGCGGGTATGGATCTTGCCATCCTCTGCGATGGCCTCCTGCAAGCCCATGACATAGGTAGACTGCAACTTGGTAATTTGCCGATAGTCGAGAATCTTAGCCACGATCGGCGCAATCGGAGCCAAACGCTCCAAGACATCCACGGCAGTTGAGTAGCCCGTCTTGGTTTTCTTGGTGTATTCCAAAGGCAAGCCCATTTTCTCAAACAAGATGATCCCCAGCTGCTTCGGCGAATTGATATTAAACTCCTCGCCCGCCAAGTCGTAGATCTCCTGCGTCAAGCCCTCAATAACCGCCTGATTCTCAGCCTGCATGTCCACCAATGTTTCACGTTGAACCTGAATCCCCGCCAATTCCATTTTAGATAAAACCTTGGCTAGGGGCTGCTCCATGTCAACCAAGAGCGGCCATTGCTCCTGCTCCACCAATTGGCTTTGGAGGGACTCCTGTGTTTCCACCAAAACGGCTAGCTTATCAGCCAGGTGTTGGAAAAAGACCTCTTCCTCCGGAACTGCCCGTTTGACACCCTTGCCATAGATCACCTCATCCTCAGCCAAAGACCGACTTCCATACAAACGGGCAATCGTTGAAATCTGGTTGTCTTCAACTGTAGACAAAAGATACTTGGCCAAACGACTATCGAAAGCCGGTACAGGCAAGTCCAAACCATAAGGTGCTAGCAAGACCTGAACCTTCTTAAAATCATAGACATACAAAGGCATCTGCTCCAAAAAGGCTTGGAAAACCGGACTCTCCAAAACAGCCGGAGACTGACCCACATAAATCTGGTCTTTTGTCCCCCAGACCACACCCCGCAAAGGTTCGGTATGGTAATTCTCTCCCAACAACTCCAAATGCAGGAAGGTTTCTGGACCAAACATTCCCGCTGTCGGCTCTGTAACCACCTGATAAGCCGCATGCTCCACCGGTGTCGCACCGGCAGCCGCCTGATCCAACTGCTGCTTCAATTGCAAAAAGCCCATATCCTCATAGAATTGACCTAGGGCTGGGACATCCGGCCCCTGGTAGGCTAAATCTTCCAAACCAATCGCAATTGGGGACTGGGTGTTGATGGTCGCCAAGGTCTTGGACAAGAAGGCCTGGTCCCGATCATTGATCAGATTTTCCTTCATTTTGGACTGCTTCATCCCATCCAGATTTTCATAAATGCCTTCCAAGGACCCGTATTCTGCCAAGAGTTTCAAACCGGTCTTCTCCCCAATCTTGGTCACGCCAGGGATATTATCAGATTTATCCCCCATCAAGGCCTTTAAATCAATGAACTGGGCAGGAGTAATCCCCATTTTCTCCATCAGATAAGCCGGGGTGTAGGCTTCAAATTCCGCTACCCCTTTTTTCGAAATTTCAACAACCGTATTGGCATCAGTCAATTGAATCAAGTCCTTGTCACCCGAAACAATGGTTACATCAAACTCTTGAGCCTCGGCTAGTTTATCCAAGGTTCCGATAATATCATCCGCCTCATAATTTTCCAATTCATAATGGCGAATCCCTTGAACCTCCAAAAGCTGCCGAATAAAGGGGAACTGCTCCCGGAACTCATCCGGCGTCTTGGCCCGCCCCCCCTTATAGTCCGCAAACATCTCCGTCCGGAAGGTCGTCTTACCCGCATCAAAAGCAACCAAGATATGACTAGGCTGAACCCGCTCCAACAGGTGGGTCAACATCAACTGGAACCCATAAATCGCATTGGTATGCAAACCAGACGGCGCCTTAAAGCGATCCAGTTGCTGATAGAGGGCAAAAAAAGCCCGAAAAGCCACAGAGGACCCATCAATTAATAGTAATTTTTTCTTATTTTCCATAACACAATTATAGCATAGACCTCAAAGAAGCAAGGCTTGGAGCAGGTTGGAAAAGGAATCCTAGATTAATGACGCAACACCTAATCTATCTAAGCAAATAATTTTTATGTTATTATTTGATTCTCCATTCCATCTTTGTTAGAATAAATATATAACATTTTGATAGCGTTTTCGTTTTTGTGAAACGTTATTGTCTCTTGGTCTTCATAGGGAGGTTCTTATGAGAAAAAAACATCTTTATCGTACATTGCTACTCTCCAATATCCTGTTAGTGCTCGCCAATCCTGATTTTCATGAAGGAAAAGTCAGCGCCGATGAGAAAGTCAACTCAGCTGAGACGGAGCTCCAAGTGGAAATTTCCGAAACACCGCTAGATGATGCTGTCAATTTCCAGATCCCAGAAGCCAATCCTTACACAGTTCCGCCGAGCTTACCCCAAGAAGCACCGAAAAGGGTCGAAAACAATACAACAACTAGCTTGGACATTCAAACAGTTCCCCAATCAAATGAAGTTGAATTCGTTACGGAGACTGCAATAGGAACAAATCCTGATAAGGACATAGAGAAGACTGCTGATAGGGATACAGATACAAAACTTTCCACAAGCGAAAATCTAGTTCCCAACCGTCCTTTCCGTAGAGTGTCAAATAATGATTCTGATGATATAGATCCGAAATTCGAAGAAAAAGTCCAGCAGTACCTAACCAATCTGACACCAGAGGAACACCAATTACTCCAAGCAAGTCCTGACTTAGACAGTAAACGGAAGATTTTTGAAGACATTCTTGTGCGGCAAATTCATGAAGAATACAGCCTCAAAGAACTAGAAGAATTCAAGAAAACACTAACCGAGCAACAAGTAGCCGAGCTCGAACAAGCTTCTAATCTAGTCGCATTTGAAACAACACTCAAAACTTTCTACCAAACTGCCCAAGCCCAGCGAGATTTTGAAAATCTTCTCGATCACTTAATCTTAGAAAGTACGGAAGACGAATTTAAACAACTGCAAGCAGCCAGTAGCAATCCCGACACCTTTACCCAGACCATCCTGGAGCTTTCAGCCCAAAAAGCACAACCGACAACTCCCACAAGACAGTTTCGAATTGCTCCTGCAGCAGCCATTCCACTCCTTATAAAAGCTGCACCTTATATTATTGCTGGGGCAAAAGCCTTAGGGTCAGTCCTAGTAGCCAAAGGTCTCGCCTACTTGGGGTCTCAGGCAATCAATTATAGCTATCAGCAAGTCCAGGCTCAGGCCGCTCAAAGACAGCGAACTCAGTATGCTGCTATGGCCAAAAGTTATACCAACCAACAGGCCAGAATCCAAGCCATCAGTCAAGCTCAGAGCTATACCTATACAGCACCTGGCCAGTATGCTATTCAGCATTACACCTATCAGCCAACTTCTTCCTATGGCTATAGCCCTAGCTATTCCTATGCTCCACAAGCTGTTGGCAACTATGCTGCCCCTACACGCGCCTACGGACAGATTGCTGCTAATGTCTTTTATTATACAGGTGTTTCCAAACTTCCAGTTTATCATTTAACGGGGGTCAAACACACCGTCCTCCCCAACGAATCTGTTTGGTCGATTTCCCAAAAATACAAAATCGGCATGAATGATCTGGTTATTTGGAATGGACTGACCAACGGACTGATCCATCCCGGACAAAAGGTTGTGGTCAAACCAGACACCCTCATCAATAACGGACTCCAACACCAAGTCCTTCCAAATGAATCTGTCTGGTCCATTTCTCACAAATACGGCATCGCCATGGCTGATTTTAGAGCTTGGAATAACATCCAGCATGATACCATCCATCCTGGACAAAAAGTCTATGTCAAACCAAAATCTTAGGCCCAAAAAGCTCGATATATTGTCAAAGCAGGGGACTCTCTTTGGAGAATTGCTAAGGAACACGGGGTCACAATTGATGATTTAGTCAGATGGAATAAAGTTTCAAACTTTACCATTCACCCAGGGGATGCACTCATCACCACACAACCGCCCCTCAATCCAACACCAGCTGTCATCACCAAACAACCACTACCCCAGCTTGGCACACTCTATACAGTGAAAGCTGGAGATTCCATCTGGAAAATTGCCAACGACCACAAGATCACAATGCAGGAACTCCTGGACTGGAATCAGATTCACAATCAAACCATCCATCCTGGGCAACAACTCGTCACCCAAAAACCGACAACTGCATCCACAATTACGGCAGATAAATCCTACACGGTCAAAGCAGGCGATTCTGTCTGGAAAATTGCCCATAACCATGGTATCTCCATGGATGACCTAGTCAAATGGAACAATATTTCAAACTTTACCATCCATCCCGGCGAAGTCCTCATTCTCAAACAACCAACAGAAGCTCCGTTTTCTGGACATACAACTCATACCGTCCAAGCTGGTGAATCCGTTTGGCTCATCGCTCAAAAATATGGCATCACCATGGATGAACTGGTGGAATGGAATAACATCTCCAATTTCGCAATCCATCCGGGGCAAAGGGTGATTATTGGCTATGTACCATCCCCAGAAGCTACAAAACTTGCTAAAGAATTAGGATACAAAAAAGAAAATGAAAGAGGTAAAGATGGTATGCCAATTTATAAGCGTATAAAAGGGAAAGGTCCTAAATTTATCTCTCCAGATCATGCTAGTCATAAAGGAGGATACTGGAAAGGTGCTGATACCAAAGAAAAGTTGCTAGATAAAAAAGCTCGAAAAGGAACTTATGATAAATACCTGAATCGCATAGCTGACTAATGGAATTTAATTTTATTGCTTTGTTCAACCGTCTTATCGTACCTTCACTCTCTATTTTGCCCTAAAAGTATTACTAGATTTCCTGCGGAACTAATGTATTAGATCCCATTTCTCAGCAGAAGAGATCGCATAACCACACTGAAACATTTTGTAACTCAGTCTTTTTCAAGTGATGACTCCGATAAATCTCAGGTTCTGTCACTGTTTTGCAGGAACTCTACTATTTGAAAATCAAAACTATCTATTATAAATTCGCCTAGATGAATCTTAATTCTATCTTCGACGTCATTTCCTAGATTTTGATTTTCTTTGACTACAAACCAACAAACTCTTAAGGGCACCTCTAAAACTAGAAGTATTCCGTTATATAAAAAAAGAAGGGACTCTTGCCCTCCAATTTCCAGCAAAAGTCCCTGTATTTCCTACTTTTCTATCCCGATTATCGGGAGAATTCTGATTTTTGGGCGCACTAAGCCCATGTATTCAAATTCAGTCGTTTGATCTGTTCAAAACGACAAATATTGTACATCAGATTTGTGAGTGTGACATTCGTCTTGGCACGCTTAAATCCAATACCCCGAAATGTACTGCCTTTCATAGTGTTTTCAATAAAGCCAAAGACATGCTCTACTCGGCAACGAATACGAGATAATCTCCGGTTAAACTTCTTGTCGGTTTCAGTAAGCGGGGTGTTACGATAGGAACGACGAGCAGTATAGTGCTTACATCCTTCTGGTACAGCTTTACCAACATAAGCACTATCATCAAAAACAGGTTCGTGAGCATCACAAAGTTCAGCCAATACATTAGAATCGTGCACATTAGCTGCTGTCACTTCGAAATTTTTGATTAGCTTTGATTTGGAGTCGACACAAACATGATTTTTATAACCAAAGTAATCTTGCCCTCCCTTTTTAGTCCAACGTGCATCGGTATCCTTTTGAGAACGTTTAGCTGAATTCCAGTCCTCTGGCTCCTTCCCTTCTTTGATTTGTTTATTTTCTTCTCGAGAATTTCTTTGTTTAGGTGCTTCCACAAAAGTGGCATCAACAATCTATCCCTTATGAGCTAGTAGACCTTCTTCTGCCAAAGTTAGATAGAAACAATCAAAGAGCTCTTGTTCTTTTCCAGATTTGATTAGACGTTCTCGGTATAGCCAAATAGTTTTAGCATCTGGAATTTTCTGATCATCGCAACCAACAAAACGGCGAAAAGACAGACGTGCAAGCAAGAGGATTTTAAACATCATGAGGTAGTCATAGGGAGGCCGACCTCCATTAGCAGGTTTTTTATTAGTATTTCCGAAAATACGATTTAAAACTGGACGAAATTTTTCCCAGTTCATAACAGAGTCTAAGCGAGCTAGTGGATTGCCTTTTTGTGATAATTTTTCTAAGAGTCGTTCATCGTCAGAGAATAAAAGCATGGTGATACCTCGTTATGTTTTATAGCTCTATTATCTCACAAAACTTGGGGAGTGAAAATAAAGAAAAGCAGGTATTCCTACTGTAGTGGAACCATCAGCAGTTCAAAAATTTTAAAATGAAGTTAGCCACCCATCCTATCTGCTAGATAAGTACTACAACTCATTCTGATGAGTTGTCTGATTTCATTTGATAATAGGTTTGGAGCTGTTAGGCTAATTGGCCAAGGCTAATGATAGCCTTGGTTTAGCCCTCAAAACAGCTTCAAAAGTCCCTGTTGTCAAATGAAATCCTTTTGTAAGGTATAAGAAAACACCTCCGTGCTATACTTGTTGTTCACCACAAACAAAAGGAAGGGCACAGAGATGCAAAACAATTATACAACAAAAGGAAAACATTTGACAATTAATGATCGTCGCTACATTGAACGATGGAACAAAGAAGGAAAATCCAATCGAGAAATTGCTCGCCTACTTGGAAGAGCTCCTCAAACAATCAATAACGAAATCAAGCGAGGGCAAGTCTTACAACAAGTGAG
>NZ_JACBXX010000244.1 GCF_013415245.1 Streptococcus danieliae
CGCAGGTGGTTACCAAAAGGGACCAAAGAAACAACTCCCAAAGAAGTCGCTTTTATTGAAAATTGGATAAACAATTATCCTAAAAAATGTTTGGACTACAAGTCACCAAAGGAATTTCTTAGTGGTGGCTAATTTCAACTTGAAATTTAGCAACCATCAGCAGTTGGAAACAACTGCTAGATGGCGGAGATTTTGAGACCTTGGCTCAAAATCTAGTGATGAGACTCCGAAGGAGGCTGCTCACGTCCGCACTACCGAATAGGAATACCCGCTTATTTAAAATAAGGCGACAATAAGTATGAGTTTTTAGAAGTGCCCTTAAAAATTACTAGAAAAGGAAATTACATGTTAGAAATCGACCTCTATAAATATAACCTAGATAATCCAACTTACATTGATGACTGGACCTCTATATCAGATATCGGTAAAAAGTTTCATGGAAAGATTTTAACCTATCAAAACTATCTTCAAGAAGAAGATCGTTATGTCAACACAATCCAAGAACTTTTACAATTCTTCCATGTCCAAAATCTGACAGTTGATTGGTGTTCAAAATTTTTCAGCTTACGCTATCATCAAAAACATGGGCGACTAACCTCTGTTCAGAGCCAGCTTTACCAAAAATTAGATAAAGGACTCATCGTAAACAAAAATGAAATCGCAGATATTATCCGTCTCAATTTACGTGAAAGCATTGACTGTAGTTTATCTAATAGCGCTATCACTATTTACTTTGGCTACGACTACTATATGGCTATAAAAATAGCAGATAAATCTACCTTACATTCCATTACAAATATCATTAAGAGACATGGATTATTTTGGCGATTTTCCAAAAATCACTACTACTCTGAGGATAAAAATGATAATGTTGCTTTCGAATTCACTTGGAATAATGGACTTATCAATCCACCAGGTGATTACCATCATGACCTCCGTATTTCCAAGGATGATCCCTTGAATCGTACCTATACCGAATGGAGTCATTTTAACGAAGTAGAAAATGGTTTGAGCTTCCAAGACTACCAAGTTGTCGAAAACCACTACCTTCAACTTCTATTGGAAATCCTTGACTTCTTCGGAATTCAAGAATTTTCGTTAGATAGTCTTGACAAGTACAATATAGAAAATCTCATGGTTTCGTCACACTTCTTCACGCAAGCAGAAGAAACTTTTTTCCAACAATTACCCGAGGATTTCGAGAAAATCACCATTACAAACTCTGACTTCTCAATCTTCTTCCGACTGATGTTTAGACGTAGAATCCAAGCATGGATTGAAACAGATTTTCTCTCCATCCAATTCGACTCTTCCTACCGGCTCTACCTCTCCTTCTACGGTCACAAAAAGGAGATTCAAAATCTAATTGAAAAACACGGACTTTATTGGCAAGAACGGCAACCACCCTATCACGAAGCTGTCCATTTCAGTTAATTAAAAGAGGAATTCTCTATGCCAGCATTATCTATTTACAAGTACGACAAAAGCAACCCCAACTACGTTGACGATTGGACAGCTATATCTGATATTGGGGATAGCTTTTATGGAAAAGTATTGACCTTAGAAGACTATCTTGAAGTCGAAAACCGGTATGTCCAAACCATTGAAAAGATTCTACAATTATTCAACGTTGATAGCCTTGAGGTAAGAGAGTTGGAAAAAGCTTTTAGTTTTCATTCCCAAAAAAAGGAAAATCGACTAAACCAAAAACAAGGACACTTATTTCAACAACTTGATAACGGATTGTTACTAACTAGAGAAGCAATCTCTGAGCTTGTTCGATTTAATCTCCGGGAAACAGTCTGGTGCCGTCTCTACAGCCCTAATCTTCAAGTCCACTTTGGCTATGATTATTATATGTATGTCCAAAGTATGGACGAGGAGAAACTCGAACAGTGTAAGCAGATCATCCGTGAGATGAATCTTTACTATCAAGAATTTTTAATCTCCCCTCATCAAATGGAGGAAGAAGATATTACTCCTCATACTTACACTTGGGGTGATGGTCAGACCAATCCACCAGGTGATTACCATCATGACCTCCGTATTTCCAAGGATAATCCTCAGAATCGCACCTATACCGAGTGGAGTAATTTTGACGAAATCGAAAATGGACTAGATTGGGAAGAATACCAAGCTATGGAACAGAAATACCTCCAGCTAGTTTTAGACTTTTTGGAGTTCTTCCAAGTAAACGAACTAGTCATCAATGGAATATCTCTGCATAAAATTCAGGAAATCGGTGTCCCTGAACACTACTTCTCCCCTAAGGAAATAGTACTATTCCAACAATTGCAGGAATATGATGAAAACGTGGAAGATTGGACAGTTGAAGGTCTCATCGTCCAAAAAAAAGACTTTTCCACCCTATTTAGACTAATGTTCAAGGGTATATTTACGAATTGGATTACCAACGGCTCTACTACCATCCAATTCGACTCTTCCTACCGGCTCTACCTCTCTTTCTACGGCCACAAAAAGGAGATTCAAGATTTAGTTGAAAAACATGGCCTTTATTGGCAAGAACGCCAACCACCTTATAAGGAAGTGGTCGGTTTCAGATAATTAAGGGCACTTCTAAAAACTCATACTTATTGTCGCCTTATTTTAAATAGGCAGGTATTCCTATTTGGTAGTGCAGACGTGAGCAGCCTCCTTCGGAGTCTCATCACTAGATTTTGAGCCAAGGTCTCAAAATCTCCGCCATCAGCAGTTGTTTCCAACTGCTGATGGTTCCACTACAGTAGAAATACCTGCTTTTCTTTATTTTCACTCCTTAAGTTTTGTGAGATAACAGAATTACTAATATAAACAAGGGGTTGTCGTGCTATTATTTTCCGACGATGAACGACTTCTAGAAAAACCTTCACAATTAGGAAATCAACTAGAACGACTTGATAAGACTATGAATTGGACAAGATTTCGACTAGCCCTGAACCGCATTTTTGGCAATAAAAAGAAAAATCCTGCAAAAGGTGGTAGACCTCCCTATGACTACCTCATGATGTTTAAAATTCTCCTTCTTGCACGCCTCTATAATTTGTCAGACGAAGCCATGGAATACCAGCTATATGATCGTCTGTCTTTTCGTCGTTTTGTTTGAACAGATAAAACGACTGAATTTGAATACATGGGCTTAGTGCGTCCAAAAATCAGAATTCTCCCGATAATCGGGATAGAAAAGTAGGAAATACAGGGACTTTTGCTGGAAATTGGAGGCCAAGCTTTTTATATGACGGAATGTTTCTAGTTTTATAGGTGCCCTTAAGAGAGGATCCTATATGACAATATTATCAATTTATAAATCTGTTCCATATTATCAGTTTTCAGGGATTCCACACAACTCGACAAAGAACTAGAATTGCCAACGACCACAAGATCACCATGCAGGAACTCCTGGACTGGAATCAGATTAGCAATCAAACCATCCACCCCGGGCAACAGCTCGTCACCCAAAAACCAACAAGTCCTGCTGCAAGCACTGCCAGCAGCTCCTACACGGTCAAAGCAGGCGATTCGGTCTGGAAAATTGCCCACGATCATGGCATCTCCATGGATGATTTAGTCAAGTGGAACAAGATCTCCAACTTTACCATCCACCCCGGCGAAGTCCTCATCCTCAAACAACCAACAGAAGCTCCTTACTCCGGACTCACAACCCATACCGTCCAAGCTGGTGAATCCGTCTGGCTCATCGCTCAGAAATACGGTATCACCATGGATGAATTAGTGGAATGGAATCACATTTCCAATTTTACAATTCATCCAGGGCAAAGAGTGATTATTGGCTATGTACCCTCTCCAGAAACTACAAAACTTGCTAAAGAATTGGGATACAAAAAAAGCAATGAACGAGGTAAACATAATAGACCAATTTATGAACGTACAAAAGGAAAAGGGCCTAAATTTATCTCTCCAGATCGAAGAAGTCATAAAGGAGGATACTGGAAAGGTGCCGATACAATAAAGGAACTGAAAAAGAAATTCTCACGTAGTGGAACTTACGATAAATACCTGAATAGAATAGATGATTAATTGTTAGGAGACTAAAAAATGTACACGCTCGAAGTCTACAAATATGATAAACACAACAAAAAATATTACGGAGACTGGACAGCAATTTCAGATATTGGAAAAAACTTTCATGGAAAAGTATTGACCTTTGAAGAGTATCTAAAAGAGGAGGACAGACATGTTCAACTCATAGTAGATATTCTCAACTCCCTTCAAGTCAAATCACTTGACGTCCGTTATCTCGGAAAATCAGCTAGTTTACGAGTTCATCAGATCCATCATTATTTGAATTCTAACTTGGGTATGTTATATCAGGAACTAGAAAACGGCCTTACTTTAAGCACAAACAGACTTCAAGATGCCATTCGATTGAGTCTACGAGAATGTATTGATTGTTTATTTATAGATGAAGCTATCGAAATAGCCGTCGACTATGACTACTATCTGGAAATTCATTTATACTCCAACAATCAACTAAACAATATCATCAATATCATCAACAGTAATGGATTCTTTTGGAAACTGTTAGAGCATCCACAAATAGGCTACGATGCAGAAGAACAATTAGCCTATAATCATACCTGGGGCGATGGTCAGACCAATCCACCAGGTTACTATCACCATGACCTCCGTATTTCCAAAGATGATCCTCTGAATCGCACCTATACCGAGTGGAGTCATTTTGATGAAATCGAGAATGGACTAGACTGGGAGGAGTACCAAGCTACGGAACAAAAATACCTCCAGCTAGTCTTGGACTTTTTAGACTTCTTCCAGATCAGTCAACTAGCCATCAATGGAGGACTAGAATTTACCAGCATTCAGGAACTCGAAGTCCCTGCACATTATTTTTCTCCTACAGAAGAAGCACTCTACCAAAAACTATATGAATATGATGAAAGTATAGAAGATCGGACAGCCGAATCCTTTATCGTTCAAAAAAAGGACTTTTCCACCTTCTTCCAATTAATTTTCAAAGGTAGATTTTATGCTTGGATAAACACAGATTCCCTCACCATCCAATTCGACTCTTCCTACCGGCTCTACCTCTCCTTCTACGGCCACAAAAAGGAGATTCAAGATTTAGTTGAAAAACATGGGCTTTATTGGCAGGAACGGCAACCACCTTATAAAAAAGCCGTTGGCTTCAGATAATTAATGCTCATTAAAATTCAAAATCTGACGTTGTCAAGTCTACTTGGTGAAACTCAGTTCAACCTAACTTCGCTTTCACATTTTTGGGCTCAGGTTGAAAAGCTCTCCCAGACCTTTTCAACCTTTCCTAGTCATTTTTTTGAATTTCTGCGAGTATTCAGATTTTGATTTTAACTAGGTATAAGAAAGGATCCCATATGCCCGCATTATCCATTCACAAATACGATAAAAGTAATCCGAATTACATCCATGATTGGACCGGTTTTTATGATATCGGTCAACAGTTTTACGGAAAACTGCTATCATTTGAAGGCTACCTCCAGGTAGAAAATCTCTATATCCAGGCTATTCAGGACATACTAGACGTCCTTCAAATAAATAACCTATCTATTTGCTATTGCCGTAAATCCGACAGTCGTAAAAATACAAAGACAGACGCTGCTCTTACCCCGGAGCAATACCTTCTCTATCAACGAATAGATGATGGAATGCTATTAAATCGTTCTGAGATTTCTGATGTAGTTCGACTTAATTTAAGAGGTACTTTGGGATGTAGACTTGTGGGAAATAACATAAACATTCACTTTGGTTATGACTATTACATGTACGTTGAAATGTCTAGTAAAGCCTACTTTAAAGAATTACAGCAAATCATTACTGCAGCAGGACTCTACTGGCAAGAATTCCCGATTGCCCCCTACCATTTAGATAAAGAGGATGTAGATGCCTTATCTTTTCGTTGGGGCAATGGCCAGACCAATCCACCAGGAGACTATCACCATGACCTTCGAATTTCCAAGGATAATCCTCTGAATCGCACCTATACCGAGTGGAGTCATTTTGACGAAATCGAAAACGGACTGGATTGGGAAGAATACCAAGCTGTGGAACAAAAATACCTCCAGCTCGTTTTAGACTTTTTAGAGTTATTCCAGATAGATCAATTAGCCGTTAATGGAGGTCTAGGATTCACTACCATTCAGGAACTCAGTGTTCCTGCCCACTACTTCTCGCCCCAAGAAGAAACACTATTCCAACAATTGCAGGAATATAACGAAACTGTAGAAGATTGGACAGTGGAATCATTCATTATCCCAAAAGAAGATTTTACAACCCTCTTCCAATTAATTTTCAAAGGTAGATTTTATGCTTGGATAAGTACAGATTCTCTCACCATCCAATTCGACTCTTCTTACCGGCTCTACCTCTCCTTCTACGGCTACAAAAAAGAAGTCCAGCAACTGATTGAAAAGCATGGTCTGTACTGGCAGGAACGCCAACCACCCTATCACGAGGCTGTCGGTTTCAGTTAACATCATTCCTTCACAAAAAGAGCCCTGCCTAGCAAAGCTCTTTTTTGGAGATTATTATGAAAAAGAAAAGTTTTAGGAGTCAAATTAAGAGGTTTTCTTAATTTGTGACTCTAGTATAGCCTCGCCACCTTAAAACAAGCTTAAGCTAGTGCTTATTTTTCCGAGTTACAAAAACGGTAACTCCGAAATCTCCCCCAAGTGCTCAATCGCCTGACTCTCTGGGTGGGATAAAAAATTGATGGACTGGATCCCCGCTGCCAGGGCGGCTTCAATATCCAGCAGACGATCGCCAATATAGTAGGTCTGATCAGGATTCAATTTGTACTTATCCATCAAATAATAGAGGGCCTCCGGATCCGGTTTCCGCGCAAAGCCATCGCTGGCGGTCACCACCTCCCGGAAGTAGGCAGCCAAATCCAGGCGCTCCAAGAGCGGGTGGGCTTCCTCATCCTTGTGGGTAAACACAAACTGCTGGATCCCCTGCTCCTCCGCCCAGTCCAGCACCTCCTGAGCTCCCGGTAACAGGCGGATTTCTCCACTGAATTGCGGCAAAGCCGTTTGGTACAGAGATTTCAAATTGCTGCCCGTTTCTTTTTCAATTTTTTCAAAAAAATCCTTAACAGAAGTCGCCAGAATATGCCGGCGAATAGCCTCCTTGTCAAAAGGAACATCCGTGTTCCTCAAGGCCTGGTTAATGGCAGCCAAGATGGCTTCATAAGAATCCAAGAGCGTCCCATCCAAATCCCAAATAAAAGCAGTCATACCTGCTCCTTTCTATACAAACGGTAATGACGTCTGAGCCACCACCAACGAAAACCATTGTCCACGATTGTTCCAATCCAGATGCCAACTAAACCCCAGCCCAACCAATGACCGAACAAGGCTCCACAGCCTAAGCGCAGGACCCACATGCCGATACTAGTCGCATAAAAAGGCAAGCGAGCATTGCCCAAACCCTGCCACAAACTGGTGTAGATCAGGGTCCCGGCTGTCATAGGCGTCCCTAGGAGGGCAAACAGTAAGACTGTCTGACTAGCGGCTAAAACCTGGGGCTGGCTATTGTAAAGTTGCGTGAGAGGCTGCCCCAAGAGGTAAAAGACCAGGGCGATTGGAGCCATCAAAATCAAGGTCCAGAAATAGAGGCGGTGGGTCAAGACATCCACCTGTTCCCAATCCTCCTGCCCCCGTGCCTGGGCAATCAGAATCACGCCCGCTGTAGCCATCCCTAGGGCTGGCATCACATTGAATTGAATCAAGGTTTCGCCAATCGCATTTCCGGCAACCACTTCTGTTCCAAAGGACACAACCAGAACCATTAGCAGAAAATCGCCTAAACGCATCATCAGACGTTCCCCCGCAGCCGGAAGGGCAAAACTCACCAAGCTCCAATTCCAAGTCCAGGAAAATCCCAGGAGAGGAAAGGGAACCCGCCACCAAAGGTAGAGTGTCCCCAACAAACGGGCTAGGACTGTTCCCAGGGCAACCCCCATCAAACCTCCATTCAGACCATAAAGGAAAACAAAGGAGAGTATCACATTTAGCAAATTGGCTAATAAACTAATCCACATAGGTTCCTGGGGTCTCCCCCAGGTTCGCAAAATAGCCCCCAGACTCATCATCAGCCCCTGAAATAGGATAGTTCCCCCGACGAAACTGAGGTAAAGACCACCGGTCTGGGCCACAGCAGGATCTGTCCCCATCAAAACCAGAATCGCAGGACCTGCCAACACCGACAGCAAGCCCAAGACCAGGGCCAACAAGACGGTTAACGCCAAACCCGATCGAGCCAACTGCTGGGCCTCCTCCTCGTCTGTAGCCTGAGCCTTGGCGACAAAACTGGACAGGGTTGCCACCAAGGCCAAAAACAAGGCCTGATAGATCGCTAATACGCTAGAAGCCAAGACTGGCTACTAGATAGGAGTCGACCACTCCCATCACCATCTGTAAAAAATTCTCCAACATGGCCGGTAAGGCCACATTAAAAATTCGCCGATTAATAGTGTTCATAAGTCTAGTATAGCAAAATGAGGCTGGGTTCAAGACACCAACCTCTTGCTAGTTCAATTTGATACTACTTCCATTCTAAAAGCCTTACTCCAACTATTTTGAATTCAAACAAGGCAGCGAGACGCAGCCATCAGAGAAGCTGAGACTAGTCAAAACTAACAAGGTGTAGATTTAAAATAGAAAGAGTATTAGAAAGGATTAGGGTTTGGTCGGAGCATCCTGGGCCTTCTTCAAGGCATCCCGAACGGTCTTAGCGTATAGTTTCCCACCTTGGGCAATGCTATTGGCATTGGCTCCAAAGTGAACATCATCTGTCCCGTACCAGATTTCAGGGTTGTCGACAGCCGTCTGATGCCAGTCCGCAACAAGTACATAGTCATACTGATCCGCCAGTTTGAGCATGTAATCTCGGGTCCGGTTGGCAATCGCATTGGGATTATCCAAAACCCGACCATCATAAGGCGTTACAAGAATCAAACGATGATCAGCTGGTAGAAGCTCCATTAATTGATCCAATTCCTCAGCATAATCGTTCACTTCATTGACCCCAAGAGCAATAATGACATCGGTCACCAGGGTGCCATTTTTGGTCGCCTTTTTCAGCATTTTCCGGCCATCAATCAGGTTCCGTGACACAGCCGCATCCATATCAAGTCCAGGAAGGGCTTCATGGAGCCAATCACTGGCCCGCAGGGCAACAGAATCGCCAATCAGTGTCGCCCCATTAGCCACAGCATCAGGATTTTCGGTTCGAATCCGAGTTGAACGCATTTGCTGCCGAGCCTGCTGTAGACTGTTACCCACTAAATTAGCCTCAAAACTGCCCATCATTGGACTGGTCACAACCCCGATGCCCCAGGCAGTTACCAACAGGAGCGGTAGAACCCACCCTTTCCAGCCCAGGCTGGGAAGAACCACGGGCGTACCCAAGATTTTCGGATTTTTCCCTTGCAAGATTGGCTCTAAGAGGTAAAAAGAAAAAGCAGCCAAGATCAGAGAAAACAGCGTGGTTAGGAAAACGGCTTGATCATGCCCCATCCATTCGGAAAAAATCAAATAAAGGGGCCAATGGAAGAGATAAACTCCGTAAGAGGTGCTGGCTAGGAAGTCCAGTAGCCGTGGTTCCTTGAGCCGGGTCTTCTCATGTAAGATACGTGTGGTCAGGATCATCATCCCCGCCAAAAGGGAGGCTGCCAAGAGACCCAGAGTATAGGTCCACAAGGACTCAAAGGGGAGAAAACGAGCCAGTGCAATCGACAGCCCCAAGGCTCCCAGATAAACCAACAGGGTCTTGCCCAAACTCCACTTCTGGATCAGACTCCGCAACAACATGCCCTGGTGCTGCAAGCCCGTCAAGGCAGCTAGACTCGATCCTACAAAAAAGGGGAAACTGTGTGATAAGGTTGAGAAATATAAATTGGAAACATTGTCCGTTGTGAAAGTTCCAATCAACATACTGATGTAAGACACCAGAAGAAAACCGGTTGATACCAAAAATACCTGACTCTTAAACCGGCGAATATCTTTCGAGCCACGCGCCACAAACGCTAACACTAGTACCCAAACCAGGTAGTAGTGCACCTCTAAAGCCAAACTCCAGGTATGCAAAAAGAGATGAGGAATAAATTGACTTTCATAACTCCCCCCCAGAAGTATCTCATACCAGTTGGTTACAAACCCTAAAGCCCCTGCCGTCTGGGTGCCGATATCCACCCGAAAATCGGACTTAACAAACAAGATCAAGGGGGCAACCACCAAGAGCATCAAAACCAAAGGTGGCACAATCCGATAGAGCCGCCGTTTCAGGTAAGCTACCAGATCAATCTTCTTAGTTTTCCCAACTTCCTCAATCAATAGCGCTGTGATTAGAAAACCTGAGAAGGTGAAGAAGATATCTACCCCAATAAAACCGCCTGGTAATTGCTCCTTATAAAAGTGATAAATCAGGACAAAGAGCAGCCCTGTGATCCGAATAAGAGAAAACCATTTAATTCTCATCTTGATAGATTCCTTGTTTAAAAGTTCCAGTATAGGCGACCTTATCCTCTGTTACCAACTCTCCTTTTCCATCTGGTTTTCCATTGGCAAATTGACCCGTGTAACGCCAACCGTCCTTGGATGTAAAGGTCCCATGACCCTGGAAGGCCCCATTTTTAAACTCACCTTCATAGACATCACCGTTCTCATAGGTCAATTTGCCTTGACCCGTTATTTTTCCACGTACCAGGGTGCCCTCATAGGTCATTTTGCCATTGTTTAAGGCAATCTTCCCCCTCATGGGGATTCCAGATGCAAAAACCCACAGGGCACAAAGAAGGATCACCAAGCCTGTCATCAATTCAAAACCCGACCGTTTCCAACGAATCCCCTTGGAAGCGGTTGGTTTCTTTTTAGCTACTTGTCCTGCCATCACAATTCTCCTACTTTTTCTTTCCATTCTTGACAGCCTTGACGAACGAGACGGTAGGTTTCCTCAAAATCACCGGTGTACCACGGATCAGGTACTTCACCGTCAATTAAGGGATGAATCTTATCCAAGGCTTCTTGAGGGGCCATCGCTTGTAAATCTTCCAGATTCGATCGGTCCATGGCCAGAATTAAATCGGCCTCAAGAAAGTCTTTTTGGGAAATTTGTTGGGACTGTTTCGATAAATCGTAGGGAATTTGGTATTTTTGCAGAATCGCTTGTGTCCCTTGGTGGATTGGATTACCATGTTCCCACGTCGAAGTGGCACGACTTTCTACATCCCAAGAGGGCATTTCCTGCTTCATCACAAACTCCGCCATCGGGCTGCGACAAATATTTCCTAAGCAAACCATAATCACATTCATATCGTATACCTCCCCTCCATTATAACATATAAGGAAAGGGTGAATAAAAGAATTTCTGAACCTCTATGGAGATAGTGACTTCATGAATCAGGTTTTTCTAAGTATTACATATCATTATTTGTATATTTATGATAAAATGAATCTAGAAAAGCTATTTCCAGTCAATGACTCTTTTGAATAACGTGAAAAACGGAGGAAGAATGAGATAATGCAAAAAAGAATATTAGAAAACACGACCAAACGGTATGAAAAACTGCCCGCATGGCTAATGATTATTCTTGCCTGTTTGATGGTAGAACTTTTCTTTATCGGCGGTACTGTGATTGGGGGCCTCATCCTTGCCGTTCTTTCAATGCCCTTCCTGATTTCTAATCTAGAGAATCTGGATGCAATCATTGAAACGTTTACTCACCTATATGTTCAACTGGGGATATTTGCCTTTATTACGCTGACACTTTTCGCCTGGGTGAAATGGTACGAGAAACGCCCCATTTCTAGCCTTGGATTTTTCAAGACAAATTATTTGCTTGAAATTCTAAAAGGTTGGGGAGTGGGAATGCTAACCTTCAGCTGTTCCTTAGGACTGAGCTATCTTTTTGGCGGTGTTGTATTAAACCGTATCGATTTTTCAGGTAACACTCTCCTCTTTGTCCTATCAACTATCCCATTTTGGTTGATTCAAGGAGGTACCGAAGAACTTCTAACCCGTGCCTGGCTTCTACCGATTATCAACAAACGTTCAAACCTTGCTCTTGCAATTGGCATCTCGAGTACTCTTTTTGGAATCATACACTTGGGTAATAACAATGTGACTGTCTTATCCATTTTAAGCATCATCTTATCTGGGGTATTCATGGCTCTCTACATGCTTAAGACCGACAATATCTGGGGTGTTGCAGGTCTGCACGGTGCTTGGAATTTCACACAAGGCAATATTTTCGGAGTTGCCGTCAGCGGTACAACTACTGGTCCTTCGCTCTTTTCATTTGAAACAAAAACTGGTGTAGCAAAATGGATTTCAGGTGGATCCTTTGGAACTGAAGGTAGCATCATGGCAAGCATCATCTTACTTCTTGGAATTATTTATTTAGCCCTTCAATTGAAAAAAGAAAACTAACTCCGCCCAATCAATAAGAGGCAGGTCCACTTGGAACCTGCCTCTTATTGATTTTTTCCTTCTGATACGAAGATTAGACTTCCTGCAAAACAGTGACAGAACCTAAGATTTATCGGAGTCATCACTTGAAAAAGACTGAGTTGCAAAATGTTTCAGTGTGGTTATGCGATCTCTCCTGCTGAGAAATGGGATCTAATACATTAGTTCCGCAGGAAGTCTATTAATTTGTTCCTGGTAAAGGATAGCCCAAATGTTCATAAGCTTTTGCAGTAGCCTGACGGCCACTGCGAGTGCGGATAATAAAGCCTTGTTGAATCAGGTAGGGTTCGTACATGTCTTCAACCGTCTCTCGCTCTTCTGCAATATTAATGGCGATGGTCGACAGACCAACAGGACCTCCATTGTAGAGCTCAATCATGGTGCGGAGAATTTTCTGATCCACATAGTCCAAACCCTCCTGGTCTACATCT
Source organism: Streptococcus danieliae (assembly GCF_013415245.1). Classification (GTDB taxonomy): domain Bacteria; phylum Bacillota; class Bacilli; order Lactobacillales; family Streptococcaceae; genus Streptococcus; species Streptococcus danieliae_A. Next base: position 12,909 of record NZ_JACBXX010000244.1, read on the forward strand.
AACATGGTCAGAGCTTGATGAGTCATCTCCCGATTGATGATTCCTTCTCCTTTAATCTGCGCAAAATCGCGAACACGCTTGAGCAGGCGGTTGGCAATCCGAGGTGTTCCCCGACTCCGACGAGCCAGCTCAATGGCTGCTTCTGGTAAAATCTCTGTTTCAAAAATAGCTGCCGTTCGCTCCACAATCTCTGTCAAATCGTTGAGTTCATAGTATTCCATGTGGGCATTAATCCCAAAGCGAGCCCGTAAGGGATTGGACAACATTCCTGCCCGTGTCGTTGCACCAATCAATGTAAAAGGCGGTAATTGCAGATGCACTGAGCGACTGGTTTCGCCACTGCCAATCATAATGTCCACATAAAAATCCTCCATAGCACTATAAAGAATCTCTTCGACAGCCATGGGCATGCGATGGATTTCATCAATAAAAAGGACATCGCCTGGTTCCAAGTCATTCAAAAGAGCTACCAAATCCCCAGCCTTTTCAATCACTGGACCTGAGGTTTGCTTGAGATTGACCCCCAATTCATTTGCGATAACAAAGGCCATAGTCGTTTTTCCCAAACCGGGAGGACCAAACAACAAGGTGTGATCCAAAGATTCATCCCGTAATTTTGCGGCCTCAATAAAAATCTTTAACTGCTCCTTGACCTTCCCCTGGCCAATATACTCCTGAAAATTTTGCGGACGAAGACTTCCTTCAATCAGACTATCCTCTTCCCTTTGTTCCATATCCACTAATCTAGTCATGGGTCTATTATATCAGAAAATCCTAGCAAACTTTTCCTGCACCTAAGATTTGTTCTGCTCTAAAACACTCACTACACCAACTTATCGTAGTTTTATATCCTTAGCACAAATCTATAAATTGATAATATATTAAAAAATTCATATTTTGTCAAGAATTTTTTAAGTTTTTATGGTAAAATCTTAATAGAGGGAAGGAAACAAAAATTTTAAAATGAAGTTAGCCACCCATCCTATCTGCTAGATAAGTACTACAACTCATTCTGATGAGTTGTCTGATTTCATTTGATAATAGGTTTGGAGCTGTTAGGCTAATTGGCCAAGGCTAATGATAGCCTTGGTTTAGCCCTCAAAACAGCTTCAAAAGTCCCTGTTGTCAAATGAAATCCTTTTGTAAGGTATAAGAAAACACCTCCGTGCTATACTTGTTGTTCACCACAAACAAAAGGAAAGGCACAGAGATGCAAAACAATTATACAACAAAAGGAAAACATTTGACAATTAATGATCGTCGCTACATTGAACGATGGAACAAAGAAGGAAAATCCAATCGAGAAATTGCTCGCCTACTTGGAAGAGCTCCTCAAGCAATCAATAACGAAATCAAGCGAGGGCAAGTCTTACAACAAGTGAG
>NZ_JACBXX010000118.1 GCF_013415245.1 Streptococcus danieliae
TCTATCTGTAATTCCGAGTAATTCTGTGGTATTATAAATAAGTTCCATATGATTCTCCTAATGTTGGTTTGGTCACTATTCATTATAGGTCATATGGGGCTTTTTTTGTACCTCAAAAAGCCCTATAATCCCTATTTTGGGTCGTTACCCACTATAGAAATTATAGAGCCTTTCTTAAAGGAGAAATCATGAAAACGATTTTTAAGGACGTGGGGAAGGTCTTGAAAGGCCTAGGTTCGGATATTTGGACCTACTTTATCCGCCTCGGGATTTTACAGATTCTAGTTGGATTTGTGGGCGTTTATATCCTTGAATTTTCATTCCGGTTCATTTTATTTTCTGCCAATCAGGAAAGTCTACGCTTGGATAACCTGACAGTTATCTTGTTGAATCCAATTAGTCTCTTAGCAACCTTAGTCTTTTTTATCCTCACGGCGGGTCTGATCTTTTTTGAAATGACCGCTCTAGCTTTGATGGTTTATGGGGCCTATCAGCAGCAATACTTTAGCTGGAGAGAGATTGGTTATTATACATGGACCAGCTTGACCAAACAAAGATGGTTAGATTTACCAGTCTTTATCTTGTATTTGGTGTCGCTGATCCCAGTGGCCAATCTCGGATTTGGCCCCTCCCTAACCAGTAAACTCTATATCCCCGCTTTTATTACCGGTGAGTTGACCAAGTCAAGCTGGGGAAGTATTTTATTGCCGGTTCTTTTTCTACTGGTAGCCTACCTGAACTTGCGTTTGATTTTCACCCTACCCTTGATTTCGGTTAACCAAGTCAGCATTCGGCAAGCCATTAAAGATTCTTGGTTGCTGACCAAGAAAGGTAAACTTCGCCTGCTTGGATCTTGGACTTTGGTTGAAGTAGCGATTACGGTTCTTGTCCTTCTGTTGGTTGGGGGAGTGATTGTGGCTTCCACTCTGGTCGACCAAGCGGGACAGTCGCTAGTAATCCAGAGTTTTTTCCTAACCCTTCTTGAATGGTTGATTGGTTTCTTTACCTTTTTAACCAAATTATCCTTAATGACCTTCCTAGTGTGGGAAATCATTAAAGAAAATCGGGTAGCTTCTCACTTACAAGCTCAGCGGGAACGGCCGACGGTTCGAAAGCTGCTCCTTAATCTCGGATTAGCCTTCTTATTTTTGATTTATATGGCCGGTAATAGCTTGCACTTAATCAGTCAGGTTTTGAATACCAAGCAATTAACCATTGCCCATCGTGGTTTTGTGGAAAAAGCTGTTGAAAATTCCCTTGAAGGAATTAAGGCTTCTAAAGAAGCGGGAGCTGATTTGGTCGAAATGGATGTCTTGATGACCAAGGATCAAAAATTGGTGGTGATGCATGACTATAACCTAAAACGCCTGGCTGGACTTGATAAAAAAGTAGCCGATATGACCTATGATGAGGTTGTAGGGCTGGCTCTGGAACAAAATGGTCACAAGGCTATCCTTCCGTCCTTTGAGGAGTTTGTCCAAGTAGCCAAGGAAAATAACATCAAGCTTCTAGTCGAATTGAAACCACATGGAGCAGAACCGGATAATTATGTAGACCTGGTGTTAGCAGAATTGAAACGTCTCGATCCAGATCACACCTATCCAGTCATGTCCTTGAAACATGAAGTCATGCGGGAATTGGAAGACAAGGAGCCAGCGATTGAGACAGGTTATGTAATTCCCTTTAATTTTGGTGATTTGCAATTGGATCAGGTTGATTTTTTGGCGGTTGAGGAATTCTCTTATTCGAACCAATTGGTCGAAGAGGCTAAGGCAGCCAAAAAACCGCTCTACATTTGGACCATCAATGAAGAAGCGGAGATGATCCGCTACCTCCAAACACCTCTAGATGGAATGATCACGGACTTCCCAGATAAGGTGCAAGCCTATAAAGGAGAACTGGCAGATGAGACCAGCTACTGGGACCGGTTTATCCGCTTAATTGAAGATAGTGGTGTCTAGGGGAACCAGAGTTCTATGGTATAATGGGGGCAAAATAAGATTAGAAAGCGTAGTAGGACATGAAAGGATTTTTTAAATTTTTAACAATACTCCTGGTTATCTTGGGTCTTGCCTGGTACCTGATTCTTCCTAGCAAGCCGGTCACTAGTCAGGAGCGCTTTGGGGCTTGGCAAGAGAAAACGAATTTTGTTACCTTGATGCAGCAAGCAGTGTCTAATTTGACCTCCACCGGAGATGGCTTGACTTCGCAAATGGTTGTTGCCAATAATGATTTAAAATCGATTTTGAATGAGAATCTGTCTGACCAACAAAAACAAGATTTGGCAGACTCCGCCATTCAATTTGAGCAGTCCAACCTCCAGGTTCGTTATCCACTTGAGTTGTTTGGACCGGTGACCAGTCAATTGGAGTTGAATTTGGATTTGGTGACCAAGGAAGGCCAATTAGAAGCAGTGATTCAGTCTGCTAAATTGGGGAAAATTCCTTTGCCAAAAGCTCTCTTGCGTATGGTTCTAAACCAAGGCACTCTGCCTCAGGATTTTAGACGGGACGATTTGACGCTACCGATTACACTTCCTGCAGAAGGCTATGCCTTGGAGAGTATTGAAATTCATAATGGCCAGGCCATTGTTTACCTCAAGTTAAATCGCGAACGTTTGCTAGCCATGTTAGAATCGCAAATTAAGCCCTAGAGATACGCAGAAGACCCCAATTCACATAGGAATTGGGGTCTTTGTTAGCCTCCGAAGAGTTTTTGGAAGAAGCCTTTTTTGGCCTTACTTTCTGTTTTACTTGGTTTCTGGGGGAGATAGGTTTGAATGCTGGGGTCCTCTAGATTCAGGGCATGGTCGGAATGGAGAATTAGCCCGAAAGGGGAGTGTTGGCAGTCATCAGATACAATGGTTGTTGCAATTTCTTGCTCTTTTCCGATTTTGAGGTAGGCCAATTGGAGGTCATTTGGAAGACTGGGTGAGATTTTGAGGTAGAGAGGGGAGTAGCTGTTTTTTAAGCTGGTGATGATCCCTGGTAAATTGTCTTTAACAGTAGCTTCCTTGGCTTCTGCGATTGAAACTTGGCAGGCAACTCTTTCTTGAAAGGTTTCGAGATACTTTCGTTGTTGGTCAGGATCCAAGCGCTGGCAACCGGTTGCTTTTTGCATCAGTGTTTTTTCAAGATTTTCCATATTTCCAGTATAGCACTTTTTAAAGACGTCTAAGGGAAAGGAGAACTTGCAATTTATTTCACAACGCTCCAATTTTTCCTTGAAAAACCACTTTTTTTACGTTATGATAGAAGGGTAATAAAAATTAACTCATAAGGAGAGTAAGAAATGTCAATTATTACTGATGTTTACGCTCGCGAAGTCCTTGACTCACGCGGTAACCCAACACTTGAAGTAGAAGTTTACACAGAATCTGGCGCATTTGGTCGCGGTATGGTTCCTTCAGGAGCTTCTACAGGTGAGCACGAAGCAGTAGAACTTCGTGATGGAGATAAATCTCGTTACCTAGGTCTTGGTACACAAAAAGCTGTTGACAACGTAAACAACGTCATCGCAGAAGCTTTGATTGGTTTTGATGTACGTGATCAACAAGCGATCGACCGTGCTATGATCGAACTTGATGGAACTCCAAACAAAGGTAAATTGGGTGCGAACGCAATCCTTGGTGTTTCTATCGCTGTAGCTCGTGCTGCTGCTGACTTCCTTGATGTACCACTTTACAACTACCTTGGTGGTTTCAACGCTAAAGTACTTCCAACTCCAATGATGAACATCATCAACGGTGGATCTCACTCAGATGCTCCAATCGCATTCCAAGAGTTCATGATCTTGCCAGTTGGAGCACCTACATTCAAAGAAGCTCTTCGTTACGGTGCTGAAATCTTCCATGCTCTTAAGAAAATCCTTAAAGGTCGTGGTCTTGAAACAGCTGTTGGTGACGAAGGTGGATTTGCACCTAAATTCGAAGGAACTGAAGATGCTGTAGAAACAATCATCTCAGCTATCGAAGCTGCTGGTTATGTGCCAGGTAAAGATGTCTTCATCGGATTTGACTGTGCATCATCTGAGTTCTACGACAAAGAGCGCAAAGTTTACGACTACACTAAATTCGAAGGTGAAGGAGCTGCTGTCCGTACAGCTGCTGAGCAAGTAGATTACCTTGCTGAATTGGTTGAAAAATACCCAATCATCACAATCGAAGATGGTATGGACGAAAACGACTGGGATGGTTGGAAAGTTCTTACTGAGCGTCTTGGTGATAAAGTTCAATTGGTTGGTGACGACTTCTTCGTTACAAACACTTCTTACCTTGAAAAAGGTATCGCTGAAGGTGCTGCAAACTCAATCCTTATCAAAGTTAACCAAATCGGTACTTTGACAGAAACATTTGAAGCGATTGAAATGGCGAAAGAAGCTGGATACACAGCTGTTGTTTCTCACCGTTCAGGTGAAACTGAAGATTCAACAATCTCAGATATCGCTGTTGCAACAAACGCTGGTCAAATCAAGACAGGTTCATTGTCACGTACTGACCGTATCGCTAAATACAACCAATTGCTTCGCATCGAAGATCAATTGGGTGAAGTAGCTCAATACAAAGGTTTGAAATCATTCTACAACCTTAAAAAATAAGCCTTCCTAAAGGCTGAGAGTCCTTTTAGCAGATTTTGCTAGAAGGACTTTTATTTGAAAAAAAGACAGTAAAAAAGCGCAAAAAGACGCTCTCTGTGTTATACTATTCTTGTGAATTTTTTAATTTTTATTTTGGGCCTTAGAACTGTTGCCTCAGTCCTAAGGCCTTTTCTTGTTGATAAGGTTGATGTGTGGAAAGCAGTTTGTAAATGATTCTCAGTAGTTTATGGGCACAAGCAATGACGGCTTTCATCTTACTTCCTCTTTGGGAAACTCGTTTGTATAGTGATGAAAAAGCAGGATCTTTAGAATGTGCAGCAATCATGCCAGACATCGTTAAAGCATGTTTGATATAGGGATTTCCTTGTGTAATATGTGAGGATTTTTTAATACCAGCACTTTCATAGGAGCCAGGACATAATCCAGCCCAAGAAGCCAAATGGCCATCGGTTTCAAAAGCCTGCACATCTGGTCCAATCTCAGCTAAGATAATTGCAGCAGCAGCTTCACTTACCCCAGGTAAAGTTTGAAGGATCTGGTTCTCTTCTGGAAAATGTCTTTGAATATAATCCTTGATTTCTTGAATCAAAGTCTCAATGAGCTTCTGATACATCCGATATTCTTCCAAACTTTGATTCAAGAGAAAACGATCTTCCAGCGACAATTTTCCATTCATAGCTTCTACTAGTTCATCAGGACTAGCTTTAACCCGCTTTTGCATACAAGATTTGACACTATCATAGTCGATAACCTCACCATCAATAAACAGTGAAAGTAGAGCTTGCCCTGTCTTTGAGAAAATATCGGATAAATAGCTGGTCAATTTAATATTAGCACGTTGCAGTATGTTGTGAATCTCATTTTTGACTTGTGTTTGACGTTGCTTGTAAGAAGATTTACGACGAGTTAGTAAACGTAACTGCATAACTTCTGGACTTGGAATGTAAGAAGAAGCAATTAGCCCACATCTTCCCAACTGTGCCATCCATTCAGCGTCCTTCACATCTGTCTTACGCCCAGGAACATTTTTGATATGTTGGGGATTGGCTAGAACTAAAGTTAAATCAGAGTCAGCAAAGATATTGAAAAGAGGAATCCAGTACTGTCCTGTAGATTCAAAGAAAACATGGGTTACATGATTCTCCTCTAACCAAGTCAAAGCTTTTTGAAGAGCTACAGTCGTAGTTCCAAATTGTTTCTGAATTTTCCTAGGCTTACTAGTTGTTAGTGGACCATCAAGGATACAGCAGACAATAGATTTCTGGTGGACATCAATTCCACAACAGGTTTCAATCATAACTTCCATTGAAAAAAGCCTCCTATTCTTATTTTGAACAATCGAATAAGAGACTAAATGTAATTTTATTTTCACGCTTCTTTGCGTATTCGAGTTATCTCATGGCTCTTATTCATCCAGTTTTTTGTACAGGCTAGGCAAAGCCCTATTAAACCCACGGATTTGTATTGCTCACTTTTATTATAGGCTAAGCATCTTTTTCTGTCATGAGTTAGCAGGCAAAGCCTGCTTGGAGTTTTATTTGAAAAAAAGACAGTAAAAAAGCGCAAAAAGACGCTCTCTGTGTTATACTATTCTTGTGAATTTTTTAATTTTTATTTTGGGCCTTAGAACTGTTGCCTCAGTCCTAAGGCCTTTTCTTGTTGATAAGGTTGATGTGTGGAAAGCAGTTTGTAAATGATTCTCAGTAGTTTATGGGCACAAGCAATGACGGCTTTCATCTTACTTCCTCTTTGGGAAACTCGTTTGTATAGTGATGAAAAAGCAGGATCTTTAGAATGTGCAGCAATCATGCCAGACATCGTTAAAGCATGTTTGATATAGGGATTTCCTTGTGTAATATGTGAGGATTTTTTAATACCAGCACTTTCATAGGAGCCAGGACATAATCCAGCCCAAGAAGCCAAATGGCCATCGGTTTCAAAAGCCTGCACATCTGGTCCAATCTCAGCTAAGATAATTGCAGCAGCAGCTTCACTTACCCCAGGTAAAGTTTGAAGGATCTGGTTCTCTTCTGGAAAATGTCTTTGAATATAATCCTTGATTTCTTGAATCAAAGTCTCAATGAGCTTCTGATACATCCGATATTCTTCCAAACTTTGATTCAAGAGAAAACGATCTTCCAGCGACAATTTTCCATTCATAGCTTCTACTAGTTCATCAGGACTAGCTTTAACCCGCTTTTGCATACAAGATTTGACACTATCATAGTCGATAACCTCACCATCAATAAACAGTGAAAGTAGAGCTTGCCCTGTCTTTGAGAAAATATCGGATAAATAGCTGGTCAATTTAATATTAGCACGTTGCAGTATGTTGTGAATCTCATTTTTGACTTGTGTTTGACGTTGCTTGTAAGAAGATTTACGACGAGTTAGTAAACGTAACTGCATAACTTCTGGACTTGGAATGTAAGAAGAAGCAATTAGCCCACATCTTCCCAACTGTGCCATCCATTCAGCGTCCTTCACATCTGTCTTACGCCCAGGAACATTTTTGATATGTTGGGGATTGGCTAGAACTAAAGTTAAATCAGAGTCAGCAAAGATATTGAAAAGAGGAATCCAGTACTGTCCTGTAGATTCAAAGAAAACATGGGTTACATGATTCTCCTCTAACCAAGTCAAAGCTTTTTGAAGAGCTACAGTCGTAGTTCCAAATTGTTTCTGAATTTTCCTAGGCTTACTAGTTGTTAGTGGACCATCAAGGATACAGCAGACAATAGATTTCTGGTGGACATCAATTCCACAACAGGTTTCAATCATAACTTCCATTGAAAAAAGCCTCCTATTCTTATTTTGAACAATCGAATAAGAGACTAAATGTAATTTTATTTTCACGCTTCTTTGCGTATTCGAGTTATCTCATGGCTCTTATTCATCCAGTTTTTTGTACAGGCTAGGCAAAGCCCTATTAAACCCACGGATTTGTATTGCTCACTTTTATTATAGGCTAAGCATCTTTTTCTGTCATGAGTTAGCAGGCAAAGCCTGCTTGGAGTTTTTTGTGTGCTCAAGGGCCTGATTCTGAAAGTTCTTTCAAAATCAGGCCCTGTTTTTGGAATTTAGAATCTATAATCTAAATCTTAGAGCTAATTGAAAACGCTTTCTATTAATCGTATAATAAGGGTGAGGGGACTAGGTCCTTGGAACAGATATATTTTTCCGAAAAGGAGCAATAGCATGACCGAATTAAAGCTGAACCATTTATATAAAAAGTATCCGAATAGTGATTTTTATTCGGTAGAGGATTTTAACCTGCATATTCAGGATAAGGAATTTATTGTTTTTGTAGGTCCTTCGGGGTGTGGTAAATCAACCACGCTACGGATGATTGCTGGTTTGGAAGATATTACAGGCGGGGAGCTCTATATTGGTGATCAGTTGGTCAATGAGGTAGCTCCTAAGGATCGGGATATTGCCATGGTTTTTCAAAACTATGCCCTCTATCCACACATGACGGTCTACGAAAATATGGCCTTTGGGTTGAAACTTAGGAAGTATTCCAAGGATGCGATTGATCAGCGGGTCAAGGAAGCTGCTGAGATTCTAGGCTTGACAGAGTTTCTGGATCGGAAACCAGCGGATCTATCTGGAGGTCAGCGGCAGCGGGTTGCTATGGGCCGGGCGATTGTTCGGGATGCTAAGGTTTTCTTGATGGATGAGCCGCTGTCGAACTTGGATGCTAAGTTACGGGTATCGATGCGGACAGAGATTGCTCGGATTCATCAGAAGATTGGTGCGACAACCATCTATGTAACGCATGACCAGACAGAAGCCATGACCCTGGCTGACCGGATTGTTATCATGAGTGCAACTAAGAATGAAAAAGGGACAGGAACGATTGGTCGAATTGAACAAGTTGGTAGTCCTCAGGAGTTGTACAATGAGCCAGCCAATCTCTTTGTAGCCGGATTCATTGGTAGTCCAGCCATGAACTTTTTTGAGGTAACTGTAGAAGGAAATACAATTACTCAAGGAGAAGATTTCCGGCTAGAGATTCCAGAAGGAGTGCGGAAGCTGTTGAAGGCTAAGGGTTATATGCAGCAGAAGGTGATTTTTGGAATTCGGCCTGAGGATGTTTCTGCAGATCCCTTGGTTTTGGATACATTCCCGAATGCAGTTGTTGAAGCTGAAGTGGTTGTAGCTGAACTATTGGGCAGTGATTCGATTCTCTATTGTAAGATTGGCTCTCAAGAATTTTCTGCCCGGGTGGACGCTCAAAATTATTTAGCACCAGGTGAAAAAATCAAATTTGCTTTTAAATGTGCCAAAGGTCATTTCTTTGATCCAAGAACGGGCCAACGGATTGCTCTCTAGTCTACTCATGTTCAAAAGGGAGGGGACAGATGTCAACTTTAGCAAAATATGAAGGAATTATTCCCGCTTTTTATGCTGCCTATGATGTACAAGGACGGGTTAGTCCAGCGGCCGTTCAGTCTTTGGTTCAGTATTTTATCGACAAAGGGGTGCAGGGGATTTATGTCAATGGTTCCTCGGGTGAGTGTATTTACCAGAGTCCTGAGGATCGTAAGCAAATTTTGGAAGCAGTTATGGAGGTTGCCCGAGGGAAATTGACGGTAATCAACCATGTGGCTTGCAATAATACCGAGGATAGTATGGACTTGGCCCGCCATTCGGAAGCTTTGGGGGTTGATGCCATTGCAGCCATTCCGCCGATTTATTTTAAACTGCCCGAGAAGTCTATTGCAGCTTATTGGAATGCGATTAGCGAGGCTGCTCCGGAGACGGACTTTATTATTTACAATATTCCGCAACTGGCAGGGGTTTCGCTGACCCCTTCTCTGTATCAGGAGATGAAGAAAAATCCACGGGTTATTGGAGTGAAGAATTCATCTATGCCTGTCCAAGATATTCAATCCTTTGCGGCGATTGGGGGAGCGGATTCGATTGTCTTTAATGGTCCCGATGAACAGTATTTGGGTGGTCGCTTAATGGGTGCTCGAGGTGGAATTGGGGGTACCTATGGGGTGATGCCAGACCTCTTCCTGCAATTAGAAAAGCTGATTCAGCTAGGAGACTTGGAGCAGGCTCAAGCCCTTCAATTTAAGATTAACGAAGTCATTGCCAAGTTGGTGGCGGGTTCAGGTCACTTGTATGCAGTTGCCAAAGAGGTTTTGCGAGTGAATGAGGGAATCGATTTAGGACCTGTCAGAAGTCCCTTGGCTAATTTAGGGGACCAAGATTGGGACTTGGCGCGTGAGATTGCGAGTCTTATTCAGGATATTCGAGCGAGCTATGTGAAAGAGTAAGAGCCATGAATCTTTTAGGAATCGATATTGGGGGAACCACCATCAAGGCAGATGTCTATGATGAGCAGGGGATTTCCCAAGGTTATACACGCGAGTTTGCAACGGGGGTCGACATGACCCAGGGGAAAAATTGGATAGCCGACCAGCTTCGGGATTTGGTGAGGGATGTGCAGGCGGAGTTGAGTCTGGATGGCCTGGCCATTTCGACAGCAGGAGTTGTGGATTCAAGGAGCAAGAAGATTGTCTATGCCGGTCCGACCATTCCAGCCTATGCTGGCCTTGATTTTCAGAAGGAGATTGGGGATCCATTTGGTCTTCCGGTTTCTGTTGAAAATGATGTCAACTGTGCTCTTTTAGGGGAGTCTTGGAAAGGATTAGATGAAGCCTACCAAGATGTGGCCATGATTACGGTTGGGACTGGGATTGGTGGAGCTATTCTGCAGGCAGGAAAGTTGGTCAATGGCCATGCTTTTACTGCTGGGGAGGTTGGCTATCTGCCGATTGGAAGTCAAGACTGGCAAAGTCTTGCTTCGACTACCGGTTTGCTCAAGAGCTATCAACTGGAGACTGGAGTCGCATTAGCAGATGGGCGCGCCTTTTTTGAACGCTTGGATCAAGGTGAGGAGCAGGCTCAGCAGGTTTTTGAGTATTTTATTAGTAACTTGGCTCAGGGACTTCTGATTATGTCCTACCTTTTAAATCCCCAGGTTCTTCTGATTGGAGGTGGAATTTTAGCGCGGGCAGATAAGATTTTACCGGCACTCCGGCAGAGAATAGCGGAGCTGGTTGTGGATTCGCGTTTCCTACCAGAACAGATTTTAGCCGCTTCCATGGGGAATGAGGCAGGGCGCTTAGGAGCAGTCAAGCATTTTTTAAGGATGCAGGCTTCTGAAAGTTCTTTCAAAAAATAGCCCAAAAGGTAAAAAGCGGAAACTCGAGTCTAAATGTTAGCAACTATAGAAAACGCTTTCTTTGGAAGGTATAATAAAGGTAGAAATGAAGGATAGGGGGACCGATATGTGAGAAAGCAGAAAAAGGAGGCTTTTAAAGCAAAGGTTTCAGATGGTATCATCGTCTCTTGTCAAGCATTGCCGGGAGAGCCATTGTATCGTGAGGAGGGAGGAATTATTCCTTTGTTGGCCAAGGCCGCAGAGGAAGGTGGGGCTTGTGCCTTGCGGGCCAATAGTGTGCGCGATATTCAGGAAATTCAAGCTATCTCTGACTTACCAATTATTGGTATTATTAAGCGAGACTACCCGCCTCAAGAACCCTTTATTACGGCTACGATGAAAGAAGTGGATGCTTTAGCAGCCTTAGGAATTGATGTGATTGCTCTCGATTGTACAGCCAGAGAGCGATTTGATGGTCTGGCACTGACGGATTTCTTGGCTCAGATCCAGGCTAAGTATCCAGACCAGCTGTGGATGGCAGATATCTCAACCTTTGAGGAAGGACTGGCAGCCGCTGAAGCTGGGATTGATTTTATTGGGACGACGCTATCGGGCTACACCAGCTATAGCCGTCAAGCAGAGGGGCCAGATTTGGAGTTGATGCAGCGTCTGGTTCAAGCGGGCTTGGATGTCATTGCGGAGGGAAAAATTCATTCGCCTTAAGAAGCTAGAGCTGTTCATGATCTAGGAGTAGCAGGTCTTGTGGTCGGTGGGGCGATCACACGTCCGAAAGAAATTACCGAACGTTTTGTCAAGGCCCTTCGATGAGTCAACATGAGGATTAAACAGGTGACCTAGCCTGGTCATCTGGGAAGAAAAGAATAAAGGAGTATCGTATGAAGTTTAAAAGATTAGCCAGTGGTTTATTGTTTGCAACAGCAGCTTTTACATTAGTGGCTTGTTCTTCAACAGCACAAGAAGGTGGCAAGGCTCAGGATGACTCTGGTAAGACGGAGATTACCTGGTGGGCCTTTCCTGTGTTCACCCAGGAAAAGGCGGAAGATGGTGTAGGCACCTATGAAAAATCAATCATTGAAGCCTTTGAAAAACAAAATCCAGATGTGAAGGTCAATCTTGAAATGATCGACTTCAAATCAGGGCCAGAAAAGATTACGACAGCCATTGAGGCAGGAACAGCACCCGATGTCCTCTTTGATGCTCCTGGTCGGATCATCCAATACGGAAAAAATGGAAAATTGGTTGAACTTTCAGACCTCTTTACAGAAGAGTTCACGAAAGATATTACCAATGAAGAGTTAATTAAGGCGAGCAAGGCTGGTGACAAAGCCTACATGTATCCGTTGAGTTCAGCGCCGTTCTACATGGCCTTCAACCGGGAAATGCTAAAAGAAGCAGGTGTTGAGGATCTTGTTAAGGAGGGCTGGAAGACTTCTGATTTTGAAAAAGTCTTGAAAGCTTTGAAAGACAAGGGCTACAATCCAGGTTCGCTCTTTAGTAATGGTCAGGGAGGAGATCAAGGAACACGCGCCTTCCTCGCCAACTTGCAAGGAGGTTCTGTAACCGATGCAGAAGTCAGCAAGTATACAACAGACAGTCCAGAATTTATCAAAGCGCTGGAACAAGCCAAAGATTGGATGGATAAGGGTTATCTAGCTAATGGTTCCCAGTTTGACGGTGGAGCAGATATTCAAAACTTTGCCAATGGCCAAACAGCCTACACTCTCCTTTGGAGTACTGGTCAAAATGGCCTTCAAGAAAAATTATTACAGGCAAGTGGCGTGGATGTTGTAGAAGTACCCTTCCCATCACCAGAAGGTAAACCAGCCCTTGAATACCTCATCAATGGATTTGCGATCTTTGATAACAAGGATGACAAGAAGGCCGAAGCTTCTAAAGAATTTGTCCAATTCTTAGCTGATGATAAAGAGTGGGGACCAAAAAATGTAGTCCGCACAGGAGCCTTCCCAGTTCGTGTTTCCTATGGCAAACTCTATACAGACAAACGGATGGAAACGATTAATGAGTGGACCAACTATTATTCTCCATACTACAACACCATTGATGGTTTTGCAGAAATGAGAACTTTGTGGTTCCCAATGTTGCAATCTGTCTCAAATGGTGATGAAAAGGCTGAGGAAGCTCTTAAGACTTTCACAGAAAAAGCCAACGAAACGATTAAAAAATAATGGCTATTCCAACTCGTTTAAAGTCATACTGAACTTGAATAAACTCAAGCAAAGAAGGTGTGGGTTTAAATTAGCGGAGTAGAAATATAGTCAGGCCCTCTCCTCGTTTGTGAGGGGAGGGTTCTTATACTCATTTAATTTCAAATTTTGACGTTGTCAAGCCTCCTTGATGAACCTAAGTTCTACCTTCGTCGGCTTTCCTAGTCAATTCTTTGAAATTATTCGAGTATTCTAATTTTGATTTTAATTGGGTATTATTTCAGATTTCCAGCTTTAAGGGATCGAGTGACTGGGGTGTCGTTTGCTTCCACCAGACACTCCTACCTCATAAAAATTAAAATAGTCGAATCAGGCGAATTGATGATTAGGAAAATTGAAAAGCCCTGAAGGAGCTTTTCAACCCGGTCCCAAAATTGACAGCAAAACTTACAGCCTCTAAGTTTCATCAAGGGGGTGATGAGGTCAGATGTTGACAGTAAATGAGGGTTGCAATCTCAGAATAGCTGGAAGTCCTAGTAGGAGGTAATTCTTGTGAAAGTGAATAAAATACGGTTGAGGGAGTCCTTGATTTCTTACGCTTTTTTAGCTCCGATTCTCTTTTTCTTTACAATTTTTGTTCTAGCACCGATGATCATGGGTTTTATTACAAGCTTCTTTGATTATTCGATGACCAGTTTCCGATTTATAGGTCTGGACAATTACACCCGGATGTTTCAGGATCCGATTTTCTTATACTCATTCAAATTCAAAATCTGAAAAAATCCATTCTCTATGGACAATAGATTTAAGGTCAGACCAATGCAAACTTTGAATCACTTCTTGTAGTTTATCAATCACGTCCTCAAGTGTTTTAAAGCC
>NZ_JACBXX010000181.1 GCF_013415245.1 Streptococcus danieliae
GATGCGTCTATGATAAGTAGCGTAGTCTTTATTTCTAAGAGCTAATCTCAATTCAGTTTCTTGTTGTTTATCTAATTTCAATTTCATACAATCTATTATAATTCAAAATTCGATTTTTATTTAGTATAAAAAGTATATTCTTTCATCAGTGTCCAGAAAAGCTGTGTTTTTATACACTTAGGGCAAGGCAATGAATAGTTATAAATTCAGCCTATATTAAAAGGGGTGGCTCAGCCACCCCCTTATTTGGTATATTGGTAAAAATAGTCACGATCTAGAAAGGAAACATGTTTGCCTGAAATTTGAATCTTTTCTTCCTCCTTGAGTTCCTTCAGCACCCGACTAACTGTTTCCCGAGTCGTCCCACTCATATCTGCTAATTCATAGGTCGTCAACTTAAACGGTAGGGTACTCTCATCAGATTTCAACATCTCCCAGAAGAGAATTCCTAAAGATTGAATCACCCGATCTTTAGCATTGGAAGTAACCGTATTGCGAACCCGCAACTCATGCAGATTCAACAGACGCGAGACCTTACCAAACAGATGCTTCATCTGTTCTGGATTTTTCAGAGAATATTCCTCATAGAGTTGCACCGGTAGTTCATAATAAACCACATCGGTCATGGCCAGAGCAGAAAAATGATAGACGTCCTCTGTAAATAAATCACCATAAGGAAAAATTGTTCCATGTTGGATAAAATCCATGTAGTAAAAGGAACCGGACTGGTCTGCCATCTCAATTTTAAAATAGCCACTTTGGACCAAAAAGAGATTCTCACGCGCATCCCCAACAAAGAAAAGACGCTGCCCCTTCCCAGCTCGTCGTAATTTGGTTTTCCGAGCTAATTGGTCAAACTCATAGGCCGGAAAGAAACGGAAATCGTCTAAGGATCGTAAATAATCGTAATCATTCTTAGAAATCATAGGCCACCTCCTCAATAGTTATTATATCATAAAGGGTTTTCAGGAATTTGTTTCCGTTTTCAAATTTTTTGCTATACTTAGGGGGAAAGAAAGGAGATATGATGTACAAAAAATCACTGCGACAACACTTAATCCGGTCTCTCATCAGTCAAGAACGGATTCATACGCAAGATCAACTCCAAGACCGCCTCCGGGACAATGGCATCGAAGTCACCCAGGCTACTCTCTCCCGTGACATTAAAGATCTTAACCTGGTCAAGGTCAACAACAATGGGACGAGTTACTACCAAGCTGTCAGTCTACCCAATAACAATTTGGAACAGCGACTGCGCTTCTACATGGAGGACTCACTGCTGGCTATGCGCGTGGTTCAGAATCAAGTGATCCTCAAGAGCCTCCCTGGTCAAGCTCAAGCTTTTGGGGCTATCTTGGACAATATGGCCCTAAGCCAGATTGTGGCCACCATTTGCGGGGATGATGTCTGCCTCATCATCTGCGAAGATCAAAAGCAAGCTCAAACAACCTTTCAAATCCTCGGCCAATATACCCCACCCTTTTTCTTCGGTCAGGATAGCCCTTAAAAAGTTACAGCCGCTAGTGTGAATAACCGACTTCCTTCTCCCCTACACAGAAGGTTTTTTCCCGTGCTCATCTTCAATCCAAAAGCAAAGAAACCTGAATCGTCTAAGGGCGATTCAGGTTTCTGTCTTATAACATCATTTCATCGTCAACCAAGGCTTGGCCACTGTTTTTGTGGAAGAGGTCCAAGAGGTTTTGGACGGTAAGATTGGCTTTTTCTTCTCCTTTGACGTCCACCACAATGCGACCTTGATGGAGCATCACCAAGCGGTTTCCATACTCGATGGCATTTTCCATATTGTGGGTGATCATCAGAGCTGTTAGTTTGTCTTTTTCAACAATTTTTTTGGTCAAATCCATCACCATATCACTGGTTTTCGGATCCAAGGCAGCTGTGTGCTCATCTAGAAGCAGAACCTTTGGTTTTACCAAGGAAGCCATCAACAGCGTTAGCGCTTGGCGTTGGCCTCCGGATAGGAATTGGGTGTCCACTTTCATCCGGTTTTCCAAGCCCAAACCAAGTTCTTTCAAGGCTTCTTTGAAAATTTTCCGTTCAGAATCTTTAACTCCCCAACTGAGGCCCCGTTTTTGACCACGACGGTAGGCTACAGCCATATTTTCTTCAATTGTCAACCGCGAGGCTGTTCCCATTTTGGGATCTTGGAAAACACGACTGATGTCAACAGCCCGTTTCGCAGCAGGTACCGTCTTGATGGATTTCCCTTCTAGAAGGATGTCTCCTGAGTCAACCAACAAAGTTCCGGCTAGGGTATTCATCAACGTTGATTTTCCTGCCCCGTTCCCACCGATGATGGAGATGAAATCCCCTTCTTCAACCTCGAGGTTCATTCCCCGAAGCACATGGTTTTCATTGATGGTGCCAGCTTCGAAGGTTTTATGAATATCTTGAATGGATAAAATACTTGTCATCTTGCTTTCCTCCTATGCCGTTTTGTCTGTCACATTGATCTTACGCACACGCAACTTCTTTTGAATTTCTGGCACAAAAAGAACAACGGCCAAGAGAGTTGCTGAGAAGAGTTTCACAAGATCCGCATCCATACCTGGGATTTCCAAGATAGCCAAGATAATCAAGCGGTAGATCACTGATCCCAAGACAACTGAGAGCAGACGCCAACCAATACGCAAGTTGCGCAGAATAACTTCCGCAATAATCACAGAGGCCAAACCAATAACAATGGTCCCAGTCCCTGAGTTCAAATCCGCAAAGCCATTGTTCTGCGTTAGCAGAGCACCACTCAAGGCGATCAACCCATTGGACAACATGTAGCCATAAATTTTCATGCGGTTAACATTGATTCCATTAGCCTCACTCATCGGAATATTATCCCCCGTTGAGCGCAGCGCCAAACCAATTTGCGTATTCATCAACAAGGTTAACAAGAGAATCACAACAGCCACAAAGAGACTTCCGATAATGAGGACAGCTGTTGTTTTGCTCAAACCCAGACCCTGCAGTTGGGTAACCAGGGTCTCCTGACGAAGCAGGGCCACATTGGCCTTACCTAAAATCTTTAAGTTAATGGAATACAAACCAGTTAGGGTAACAATCCCTGTCAAAAGGGCTGGAATTTTCATCTTAGTATGAAGAAGTCCGGATACCAAACCTGCTCCCATCCCGGCTACAAAGGCCAATAAGGTTGCAAGTAGAGGATTCATCCCCCCAACAATTCCGGTAGCAGCTACAGCTGCACCGAGGGGATAAGCTCCCTCTGCTGTCAAATCGGCAATATCCAAAATACGATAGGTCACATAAACACCGATGGCCATAATCGACCACAAAAGCCCCTGTGACACACTTGATAAAATAAGATCCACGTTCTACTCCTTTTAGGAGATTAGAGAACAATGAGTCACTGTCTCTAATCCCAACAATTTCACCTAATCTTTTACAGTTAATTTACTTGTGTCAATTCCCAGTTTCTTAGCCATCTCTTCATTAACATGGAGGCTAACTGTTTCTGGGTATTCCACAGCCATCTCAGCTGGTTGTGCCCCTTCGAGGATTTTCAAAGCCATCTTGGCTGTCTGCCGTCCCAACGCTTCATAATTGGTTCCATAAGTTAGGAGACCACCCTCGTCCACCATGTCGGTAGAACCACCAATTACAGGAACCTTGTGGCTGACAGAAAGTTCACCAATCATGGTCATGGTTGAAGCAACCGTATTATCCGTTGGAATGAAGACAGCATCCACATCCTTCATCAAGCTGGTTACCGCATCTTGCACTCCATTGGTATTTGAAATTCCCTTCAAGACCACTTTATAGCCCGCTTTTTCAAGCAAGGGTTGAGCTGTTTCGACCTGGACTTCCGAATTTCGTTCACTCGTGTTGTAAAGAATTCCAACTGTTTTGGCATTCGGTACCGCTTGTCCCAACAATTGAACCTGTTTGTCAATCGGTGCCTGGTCACTGGTACCTGTCAAGAGACCGCCTGGCTTTTTGATGGACTCTACCAAATCAGCCGATAGGGGATCTGTAACTGCCGTGAAAAGAATCGGTGTATCTGTTGAAGCTGTTGCCAAACTTTGAGCCGCTGGAGTTGCAATCGCTAGAACCAAGTCATTGTTGCTAGCCAATTGCTCCGAAATCGTTTGGAGATTGGCTTGGTCTCCTTGGGCATTTTGGTAATCCAAGGTAAGCTTCTCACCCTCTTTATAACCATTGTCAGCTAACTCTGCTTTAAATCCTTCTCGAGCTGCTGTTAGGGAATCGTGCTCCATATACTGAAGAATCCCAACTTTGACACCGTTCGCATTTCCAGATTGGCTTTGAGTGCTCGAACAAGCCGCCAAACCAAGAGCTGCTAGACCGATTAATGAGGTTGTGAGTAAATATTTTCCGATTTTTTTCATAGTTTCTTCCTTTATTTCTCTAAGGCTTTAATGGTTTCTGGATCAATTTCCAGAACCTTAGCCATCTCTTCATTCACTGCAATACTTGCTTTTTCAGGTGCTTTAACTGCTAAATCAGCTGGTTTTTCTCCTTTAAGGATATCAACTGCCAATTCACCAGCCTGAACACCAATCGCATGGTAATCTACCCCGTAGGTAAAGAGTGCTGCGTCAATCACAGCGTTGTCTCCACCCATAGCAGGGACTTTCGCTTCTTTCAAAACATCACCGATAGTACCCGCTGTCGAAGCAACTGTTGTATCGATTGGGAAGTAGATTGCATCTACTTGTCCTGCCAATGACGTAACCGCTTGTTGAACATCATTGGTTGTTGTGACTGTTTTGATAACAACCTTGATTCCCTTGCCTTTCAAGATTTTCTCTGCTTCTTTGGCTTGGGACTCAGAGTTAACTTCACTGGAGTTGTAGAAGATCCCAACCGTTTTCGCATCCGGAACCACTTTCAACAACATGTCCAATTGTCCTTTGACATCCGCAGAATCCGTTGAACCTGTCATACTTCCACCAGGTTGTTCCAAAGAATCCACCAAACCAGCTGCAACAGGATCCGTAACAGCTGTAAAGACCGATGGTGTTTCAGCATCCACACTCAACAAAGACTGGGCTGCTGGTGTCGCAATGGCAAAGTTCACATCATTTTTGCCAGCCAACTGCTCGACCATGGTTTGAAGATTAGCCTGGTCCCCTTGAGCATTTTGAAGGTCAACCCTTAGATTCTCCCCTTCTTTGTATCCGGCTTTTTCAAGAGCTTCCATAAAGCCTTGACGCGTTGAAGTGAGGGCTTCATGCTCTGCGTATTGGATAATCCCAACCTTAGTCTCTCCATTCTGACCACTCGATGCTGAGCAGGCTGCTAAGGTTACAGCGGATAAAAAGGCTACCGAGCCTGTCAAAAACTTCTTAAATCGCATATTCATTTCTCCTCTTTGTCTTTTCCTTAAACGAGAACCTGGATACAAAAAATGGGACCGTTTCTGCTATCTAAACGGCCCCTTTTCAATTCAACTGTATGAAGAAACAGACTGATTTGACCTGCCACCTAGATATCCCATCTATGCAGGTACAGTCAAAACTACCACAGCTACATAGATACAAACGAAACGTTCTCGTGTTTGTATCCATGAAACCAGGCTACAAACACTATCTAAAAGTAGCTGTAGAAATATGTATGATTCACTGCTGTTGTTTGGCTAGTTCTCAACATACCGTAGTTTTTCCTTTCTCCATTTTTAAGGTTAAGGATATGGTAAACTATTTTGAAAAAGGTGTCAAGCCCTTTTCAGCTTTTTTTCCAAAAAATCTCTCCAGTAAGACAAATTATAAAAGAATATAAAAGATCGAATGAATTATAAAAGATTATAAAAATTGAACTTAATTATAAAAGATTATAAAATAGTTATAAACGATCAAAGAATAACTAAGGAGGTAAAAATGACAAATCCTTTTACACTTGGTTTTGGTAAAAAACCATTCACCTATATCGACCGCACCTCACAAACAACCATGATTTTAGAAGACATCACTTCTGTCAACCCTTCTTCACAAGCCTATATTCTAACAGGAGTCAGAGGAGTTGGTAAAACGGTTATGATGAATGAAATCGCTCGTCGCTTAAAAGAAAGACAAGACTGGATTACCATAAAACTAAACCCCAATCGCCCATTATTCGAAAGTTTAGCCGCAAAATTATACGAAGAGCCCGAGATCGGAATTCTCTTTCATCAGGCAAAGCTAAATCTGTCTCTTTTCGGTTTGGGAATCGACATCGAACAGGTCCCTCCTGTCGTAAACATCGAGACCGCACTGGAAAAAATGTTTTTGCAACTCCAGAAACATCAGAAAAAAGTTCTTATCGCTATTGATGAAGTTACAAAAACAGAGGACCTAAAAGCCTTTGTTTCTTCCTTTCAATTATGGATCAGTGATGACCTACCGGTATCTCTACTAATGACCGGTTTATACGAAAATATCTCTCTTCTTCAAAACGATTCAAGTTTGACATTTCTACACCGCTCTAAAAAAATCTATGTATCCCCTTTGAATTATCAATCCATTGCCAAATCCTACCAAGAGATTTTCCAGCTATCTGATATCGAAGCTGTGGAGATGAGCAAATTGACCAAAGGTTTCCCCTTCGCTTTCCAAGTACTAGGCTACCTCAAATGGACAGAACAAGAAAAAGAGCTTAGCCAGCTCTTAAATGCCTTCGATGACTACCTCCAAGAATATGTCTACAATAAAATTTGGTCAGAACTATCTGACCTTGACCGAGAAGTTCTAGAAGCCTTTCTAGACAGCCCCGACAAAGAGGTAGCCGTGAGCCAGCTCCGTGATACTATTGATTTCCCCGCCAATAAATTTTCTGTTTACCGAGAACGATTGATTCGAAAAGGCATTGTCCGAGCAAGCAAAAGAGGTTACTTGGCCTTAACACTCCCCAGATTTCATAATTTCTTGCAGCATATGGTCTTATACAATCGTTAGAACGAGCGGTTTCACCAATACGGTAAAAGATCACTACTTTTTTTAAAATCATTTCCTTTCTTCATTTTCCCTTCATTTTTCTCCTTTATACTAAAACCATACAAAATGAAAAGGGGAGATCTACTCATGAAATCAATTCTAAAACGTAAAGGACTTATTCTTATTTCTGTACTGGTACTAGGCGCTGCTGGTGTTGGATCTGCTGGTGTTTACGCCACTACTAATTCCTCATTCCAAGAAAGTCAGCAGGACTGGGATTGGGATGACCAGTTTGATTGGGACTGGGATGAGGAAGACGATTGGGATCAGAACCAAGCGCGAGACCAAATTATCAAACAGATCCGCGACGTAAACCCGCAACTTAATTTTGAAGCAGCGGCCAAGGCTGCCCTCAAGGAAGCAGGAGCCGCTACCATCACAGATATCAGCTTAGAACGCTACAACCAACAAGTCATTTATGATATCCAGCTTCAATCTAAGGATCGCGAAATCAAACTGGAACTCGATGCTACTAGCGGAAAAGTACTGCGTAAATCCGAAGAGCCTCTAGAAACGGATGACAAACTCAAGGCGCAACCGGAAAAATCAATCGCTGAAGTGGAAAAAGCATTGCTAAAGGAATATCCTACTGCAAAAATCTTGGACATTAGCCTGGAAAATACCAGCAAATCCGTCACCTATCAAGCAGAAATCTTAAACGGTGACAGCTTCCAAGAGATCCTCGTCAACGCAAAAGATCTTAGCCTGGCTGAAACCCCAAATTACTAATTCAAACAAATCCAAGTAACCCCCGAGCCTTCAAACTCGGGGGTTATCTCCTCACCCGCTCATTTTTAGGCTCGGATTTGCTATACTAAAGGAAGTAGAAAAGAGGTACAGATGAAACTGCTGATTGTGGAAGATGAATTAGATTTGAACCGTAGCCTGGTCAAACTGCTCAAGACCCAGGCCTATAGTGTTGATGCAGCCTTTGACGGAGAGGAGGCTTTGGATTATTTGGCAACGAGTGATTACGATGCCTTAATCGTGGATGTGATGATGCCGCGTATGGATGGCTTCACGCTGGTTCAGACCCTGCGGCAACAGAACCAGCAAACGCCGGTCCTCTTTTTAACCGCCAAGGATAGTCTGGAGGACAAGGTCCGGGGGCTAGATTTAGGGGCCGATGATTACCTGGTCAAGCCCTTTGAATTTCCAGAATTACTGGCCCGTCTGCGGGCCATTACCCGGCGGGAACAGCCTGCTGTTTCATCTTCGCAAATTCAGATTGGTGCCGTTCGTCTCGATTTGAGCAGTCAGCAGGTTTGGAAGGAGGAGCAGCTGATTCCGCTAACCACCAAAGAATATGAAATCCTAGCCTACCTAATGAGTCATCGGGGGCAGGTCCTGTCCCGCGACCAGATCCGGGAGCATGTCTGGGATTTCGACTACGATGGGGATTCCAATAATATTGAAGTGCTGATTAAGAATATCCGCCGTAAACTCCATGAATCCTCCAAAGATTCCTTAATTCAAACCAAAAGAGGACTCGGTTATGTCATTTTCTAAATTTCTGGGCAAAAGGGCCAATTCCTCTATTATTCGGCGGGTTAATGCCTGGTACTCCGGTTTTATTCTGCTGATTCTCCTGAGCTTTTTTGGAGTCGCCTTTCTCTTAAGCCATTCCCTAGCCAGTTCTGCCGATCAGACCTTCCTCCAAGAGGAAGCCATTGACACCGCCCAAGCCCTCGCTGAGGAGGAAGATGAGGAAGACCTAGAGGGCTTCGATGATGGGATCTATTATTCTATCTATGATGAAAACAACCAGGCCTTGCAACCCTTTTTCCCTAGCGATTTTAATACCCAGCTCCCCTTCTCCAAGGGACAAGTTCTAGAAACCTCTGGGAAAAATCAGGACTACTACTACGTTGACACCGCCATCCCTGGCAGCAAGCACTGGCTGCGGGCTGTTACCAGCCAAAACACCAGCAACCCAGAATTGCAATTCTTTATCCTCACCCTGGCCATGATCGCTCCCTTTTTGCTAGGAATTATCAGCTGGGGTGGCTATCGCATCTTAAAAACCGCCTTCCAGCCTGTTGAGGCCATTGGCCAAACAGCCGATCGCATTCGCCTCAGCCAGGATTTTTCCCAAAGAATTCCACAAGGAAATGAAAACAATGAGCTGACACAGTTGGCGGCAACCATCAACCACATGTTGGAAACGATTGAAAGCAGCTTCCAACGCGAACGCCAACTGACCAACGATGTCTCCCACGAGCTGCGCACACCACTTACCGTGATCCTCTCGGAAAGCCAATACGGACGTGACTACGCCCAGGAACTGGCAGAAGCCCAGGAATCCCATGGCATTATTCACCGCCAGGCCCAACAAATGAAGGCCCTGGTCGAGCAAATTCTAGAGCTGGCTCGTCTGGAGAAGGGGACTCCAACCGACCTCCAAATCCTCAACTTCTCCGAGCTGGTAACCGAAAAAGGCCTGGACTTCCGCAGATTACTGGAAACAGATGGCATTCAGGTTGACCTCGAAGTCCAAAAGGACATTCAAATATCCGGTCAGGCCCTCCAACTGCAACGCTTGCTAGACAACCTCCTGTCCAACGCCCGCAAATTCACCACGAACTGGATTCAGATCCAACTTGACATCCAGGCAGACCAAGCTATCCTAAGTATCTCAGACAACGGACCCGGCATTCCCACCGACCAAGTCGACCGTATCTGGGAAAAATTCTACCAGGTCGCCCAAGACCGCAACAAAAATCAGGGACAAGGAATCGGCCTCGGCCTCTCCCTCGTCCGCGAAATTGTCCACCAGCACCAGGGACAAATCCAGGTGCACTCCCAACCCAAACACGGCAGCAGCTTCATCGTAACCCTTCCCCTGGTAAAAAGCTCGACCTAACAGACATCAAAAAACCGCAATATTTGCGGTTTTTTGGCTTTTATTCACAATAACGACTAGAGTCTCCTCCACAGACAAAACACTTCCTTCATTTAGTGAGATGTTTTATTTTTGCCCCCTCTACTGAATATAAAACTCAGTAGAATAAGGACAAGTCCTGAGATAATCGTTAAATAAGGAGTCCCATTAAGGGGACTAATGGCAATCAGAAAAGTTCCGAGAGCCAGTAAAAAGGGATGGCGATTTTTAGATCCCATTACTGCTCACCTGCTTGAACCTTATTGGCTGCTATCACAAATGGAGTCCAGATTAGAAAGGCGACGAGTAGGTTAAAGAGGGAAACAACTGCTGCCATCACCGAACCTCCAGTTGCTAAATAAGCATAGAGACCTGGTTGTGTAATCCAAGGTACCGCCGCAAAGACTGGTGGAATCAGACCAGAAGCTGTTGCTAAGTAGGCAATCGCAGCACAGATTAGCGGTACGAGTAACCAAGGAATAATAAAGAGTGGATTCAAAACCATAGGAATTCCGAAAATCATCGGCTCATTGATATTGAAAACACCCATTGGGGCAGATAACTTGGCTACAACCTTGTATTCTTCCCGTTTCGAGAATAAGAAAATCGCAACAATTAGGGCTAGGGTCACGCCAGAGCCACCCATTTGCGCATAGGCATCAAAAGAACCGCGGGTCCAAAGCCAAGGTAGGTCAGCTGTACTTTGAGTCGCATTGTAGACTGCTGTATTTTCGTTCAAGGCAACACTGTAGATGCCTTCCATAACGGGTGCCAAGACATTGTGGCCATGTAGGCCAAAGAACCAGAAAAGTTGCACTAAGAAGGTTACCAAAATAACCGATCCCAGCCCTTGGGAAAGTCCAAGAAGAGGAATTTGAATATAAGTGGAAACCACATCACTCAAAGATTGACCTGTTAGAGCAAAAACTCCGTAAGCTAGAAGAGAAGAAACATAAATGGCAGCTGTCCCTGGAATGATGGCCGCAAAGGCCTTGTTCACCGCTGGTGGAACTGTATCCGGTAATTTAATCACAACATTGTGTTTAACCAGGGTCGCATAAATCCAAGTCGCTAGAAATCCAATCACCAAAGCGGAGAAGAGACCTGTAGCACCACCATATTTCAGAGCAATAGCTCCCCATTGACTGGTTTCAAGGCTGGTTAACCCGTCCGTAGTTGTTAGCGTTAGACCGATTTTTTCCAAACCAGCCAGCGCTGCCTTATCAATCCCTTCCAAAAGGGTGGAGATGCTGATGCTCTGTGGAATGGTCGCCACAAAAGAGGCAAAGGAAATCAGACCTCCGGCCAGAGGATTTACCTTATACATTTGTGATAAATGGTAACCAAAGCTAAAGGAGAAAATCAGAGCCATGATCCCAATGGTTCCAAAATAAACATAACCATTGATCTCAATGATGGGCTGAACGGCTTCGACAAAGCCTGTCCAGCCAAAATTGGTCGGTAGGTCGCGTAGGAAAACATTCAAAAGAACGGCTACGGCACCGGCCATGGTGATGGGCATGGTGGAAATAAAGAAATCCCGGATTGCAATCAGATGGCGTTGAGAACCTATCTTGCCGGCTATTTCCATGAACTTTTCTGTAAAGTTGGACATACAGTCAACCTCCTATTCTTCTTGTTCTTGGGCGTGGCGGATGAGGGCTTGGAGTTGGGCATCAAACTGTCGCTCTAAACTCTTGGTCAACAGTTTCGACATGAGGAAATGATTGGCCTTACCAAACCAATCTTTGGCGACAAAATCATAGGCATAGCTAACCTGAGTTTCCTCCTGGTTCAGAGCTTGGCATTCATAGGTGATAAATTCATCGCCACGATTGGATTGAAAGTGAACCCGGTACAAGCTCGGTTCCTGTAGTTCCAAGACCTTAACACCAACGCTATGCTGGTTCTTATCTCCAAACTGTTTGATATAGGTCAGGCCCGCTTGCAATTCTTGGAGCTCTAGTAGCTCCCCTGTATTTTCTTGGTAATCTGCCTGCAGGGATCTAAGAAGCGTCTCAAACAGACGAGCAATCGGTACTGTCCCAATTCTGGTCACCTTCATCTGCAACTCCTTCTACATCATGTGTTTATAAACATCCACAAATTCTTTAGCCAAATCAATAAAGACCAGGGCGGTCATCAAATGATCCTGCCCATGAACCATCAAAAGACTCACGTCCATTGGCTGTCCCCCTGCTTCTTTGGCCAAGAGGTCTGTTTGTGAATTATGGGCAATATTGAGTGATTTGGTTGCTTCAGCTAAAAGACGATCTGCTTCCTCAAAATGCTTCTGCTTGGCTGCTTGAATAGCTTGAACCGCGTACCCCTTGGCTTCTCCACCGTACATAATCAGCCCCATAATTGCCTGTAAGTCTTGATTCCGATCCATCCTAGTCCTCCATCATAACCAGTGCAGCATCCAAGACCTTTTCTCCATTCATTACTCCGTAATCCATCATATTGATGGCATCAACCTTGATTTGCGGTTCAAATTTGTCCTTAAAATCATTGAGCAAGAATTTCACTTGTGGACCTAATAAGATCGCATCAATAGCCTTAGCTCCCACCTCATTATCGGCTTCGGATACCGGGACTGCCCAGATATTCGCCTCTAAGCCCTGATCCTCAGCCGCTTTCTGCATTTTGGTAACCAACATACTTGTTGACATACCTGCATTACAAACTAACATAATATTTTTCATGGTTTACTCCTTCTACCCCTGTGCTTGTATAAGGGGAATCATAATTTCGACTAATTGTTCATAGTTTGGATTGGCCAGCAATTTTTCCTGTAGAACCGTATCCTGAACAAAACCCACCAAGGATGGCGATACATATTTAAAATAAGGATTGGAGCCTGTGGAAGGGGAAAGTAAAAAGACAAATGAAACGCTTTTTCCCGCCTCCCACTCTACCTTATCCTTAATCACAGCAACGGCCACCTGTTCCCGATAGCTAAGCGGCTTAGCTGGATGGGGAAAAGCCAAGGAGTCTCCAAAAACCACCGAACTGTAATTTTCCCTCAACTCCACCTGCTCCTTAAAGTCCTCAAGCTCTCTTTTTTTAAAGCCCTCATCTAAGCTAGCAATTAATTCCTCTAGGACAAAATTCCGATCAGCTGAATCAAAGACCAAGAAGCGCTCAGGTGAAAAAAGACTTTGAACAATAAAATCTGCCTGGGACAAACTCAGCCAACGATCTTTCTCAGAACCTTGATCAGGTAGACTCCCTCTTCTGAGATGACTTCGGATTTTCTGAATATCTTGATCCGACAAAAAGACACTAACCGTTAAAACCGGCGTTAGAAAAACCAAGTTTGACAGGCTAAGCGAAGAAATAATGAAATCAATTCCCGCCAAACGCTCTTCTGTCACCTCGTAGTAGGACAGAACATCGACAATTTCCAAATCCCCAGCAAACTCTTTTTCCAAGCGATTTTTCAACATCAGAGCAGAACCTACGCCTGTTGAACAGACAACCAGTACCCTAGCCTTGTCCTCCCGCTGATAACGCTCAATTGCTGCCAGAACATGTAAGGCCAGGTAAGCCCACTCATCATCAGAAACCTGAAAATCTTCCAATTCCGGCAAGGTCGAAAACGCCTCTTTCGTTAACTCTAAAACCTCTGGATAATCCTGACAAATTGGCTCCAATAGTGGATTCACCATCGACATTCCATTTTCTAAACGACTCAAGAGCGGCTGTAAATGAGCCAAAAGTCCCTTGACTAGTTGGCCATCTTGGACCAGATTTAAGCCCGATTTCTGGGATAAACTGTGAAGGGCCTGGCTCAGATGTTCCTCTAGGCTTTCTTGTCCAGGATGGAGCTGGTCGGGATCATCAGGTAACTTAACTTTCAAATGAAGGGTGATATAGTGAGCCTCTTCTGGAGCAAGGTTCACTCCAAATTGTTCCTCCACACGCCCCAAAATCTTTTGAGCAACATCTAGCTCTCGCGAAGCCTCTAACTGGGATGGCAAAGGAAATTCCCTAAGACTAGAGCCCTGCTTCACCCGTTGTAAGAGGAGAGCGATATGGAGCACCAGATTTTTCAAAACAAAGTCCGAAATTCGCAGTCCAGCTAAGCGACACTGGTCCATTACAATCGTCAGCAAAGCCGAAAAAGAAATCCCATCAAGCAATTCCGTTTCCAGCAAACCATAAGACAGATTCTGATTCTCCTGACCGAAGAAATAAGCCATCATGAAATTGCGACTAGCCAGCTCTGAACCCTCAACCTGCACGCGCCCCTTATGAACCACCAACTTGAGTTGATAGCTCTCTAATAGTTTTCGAACCTCCGCCAGTAGGGTCTGAAGGGTCGTCCGGGCAATAAAAAGCTCCTGTTGCAAATCCTCCAGAGCCAAAGCCCCCTCCTCAAAAAACAACCGATTGAGAAGATACTGCTTGCGGTCCTCAGCCTCTTCAAAATGATTCCCATCATACCCCTGCTTCTTGCGATTTCGTTCCTCTTGCCAAAATACCTGAAACTCAAACGGCTGATCAATAATCAATTGGTAACCTTTGCCCTGCTTGGACACCAATCTAGCCCCAGAATGCTCTAATGAGCCTGCCAAAGACTGCAGGTACTTCCTAGCAGTCCGATCACTGACCCCAAGGAGCAGAGACAAATCCTGACTGGAATAGTAATGATTCGGGTTCTCGGTAAAATGGTCTAAGAGGAAAATTTCTTTTCTAGAAAGCATGATTCCTCCTTTTTACATTCATAAATAGATATCTTATAAACAGATTATACCATTTGTGTCCGCTTTCAAAATCCCGCCTTTTTCCGTTGCCTTAATGAAATTCCTCGGCCTTCACCAATCTCAGACGAAAATCCTGCCAAGGCTGAATAAGATCAAGGATGGGCACATAGGCCTCGGAAATCCGACCGACCCGATTCACTTTAGGAGACGCCTCAAAGTCCTGTAAGACAAGCTGCAATTCTCCCTTATAGCGACCATAAAGGTCATTATCCATCAATACATCCCCACGCTGAACTGGATAAGCAGTTCGACTCCTCGGAGGCAAACTCTCCTGGGCAAAAACTAGACGGGGCTGGGTTGAGCGTAACAGGTAATCTGAAATATCCCCACGATAGACATGCGGAAAAGCGATAATTTCCTGCTCTACCGCTGATAAATCTGCCGCTGCCTCCACTTCCAGGGTCACCACCTCCGCAGTCACACTCCAACGTATGGCTTCGAGTTCCTCCCGACTGACAAACTGGTTAGCAATCAGGATATCATCAATCAGCCCCGTTGCCTTGAACCATTCAATTTGAGCCGCCAAGGGACGAAAGCGATGTTCCTCCAGAGTGGGTAAACCTTCCTCTAACGGCCAAGGGCCTTCCGAGGCCGTCTGGGCAGACACAAAAGCCGCCGTTCGAATCCCCTGCTTCTTGAAAAAAGCTGACATCTCTAAAAAGTGCTTTTGGGACAAACCCGTATAGGCATGCGGGTAAAAATTATGGCAGGCAATGAGGGCTTCTCTCTGAGCCGAGCTAGACAGAAGTTCCATCAAGAGCTGTTTATCTGTTGAAAGATTCAACTCAATCTTGATGCCATAGGGATTATGGGTCATGGCTACAATTTCTTCCAGTGGTAGGGCCTCATCCAATCGAATCCCATAAAGACCCAAGTCAGCTGCTCGCTCCATGACTTGTCCCTGCCAACCATTAGCCTCCACAAAGCCAGGACTGACATCCGCAACCACCTGAAAACCTAAATCCGAGGCGATACTGATTAACTGGCGGTAGTGCTCTAATGCTCCGGTACTAGCCCCCTCTAACTGAAGCAAGCTCATAAATAGACGACTGGCCCCATAGGACTTGAGTAACTCCATATAAGCCCGACTCTCATCCAAACCATAATTTTCCGGATACAAGGAAAAACCAAATCCAATCATGTTACTCCTCCTCTAGAAAACCATTCCTGCGGCTCACGTCCTTAAACCAAAGGCCCGATTTCTTAAGCCTCCGCTCCTGACTTTCATAATCTAATTCCACAAATCCATAGCGATTCTTATAAGCATTGAGCCAAGACCAGCAATCAATGAAAGTCCACATCATATAGCCCTTACAATTCGAACCGGCCTCAATTCCCCGATGCAATTCTTTTAAATGGCCTTTGATAAAGTCGATACGATAGTCATCCTGAATCCGGCCTTGGTCCCTGAAAGTCTCCTCCCCCTCAACTCCCATGCCGTTCTCCGTTACCAGCCATTCCGGATTCCCATAGTTGTCCCGCAGGTTAAGAGCAATATCATATAAGCCTTGTTCGTAAATTTCCCAACCACGATGAGGGTTAATCTTTTTACCCGGCAGATCGTAAGGCGCAAAGAAATGATCTGGTAACAGCTGGTCCCCCTCCTGATAGGTCAAACTAGGAGCCTGCACCCGCAGAGGCTGGTAATAATTCACCCCTAGGAAATCAACGGTATTTCGCGCAATAACCTCAAGCTCCTCGTCTGTCACTTGAGGCTGCAGACCATACTCCTCAAGCAAATCCAGCAACTCGTCTGGATAACTTCCCTGCAAAGACGGATCCAAGAAAGACCTCGTCTGAAACAGTTCTGCTATCCGGGCCGCCTTCTGATCCGCTGGATCCTGACTCTTGGCATAAGCTGGCGTCAAGTTTAAAACAATGGCAATCTTTTTGTCAGGATTGTGCGCATGACAGGCCTGAACGGCAAGAGCAGACGCTAATTGTGTATGATAGGCCACAGCGACAGCTGCCTTGGCATCGACTTTTGCAGGGTAATGACAAGTCCCTAAATAACCACATTCGACAGGCACAATCGGCTCATTAAACGTAATCCAACGGTCTACTAAATCATCAAACAATTGAAAACACGTCCGCGCATAGGCCTCATAAGCCCAAACAATCTCCTTGGACTCCCAGCCCCCTTCTTCTTGCAAGGCATAGGGGAGATCAAAATGGTAGAGGTTGACATAAAGCTGAATCCCCCGCTCACGAATGGCTTGAAAAACCTGACGGTAGAAGTTCACCGCTGGTTGATTAATCTCCCCACGCCCCTGAGGGATCAGTCGAGACCACTGGATCGAAGTCCGAAAAACCGTATGGCCCGTTTCAACAAGCAAGTCAACATCCTGGGCAAAGTTCTTGTAAAAGGTTGACGTCTGCTCAGGACCAATTTGCCCGTGGAATCGTTCAGGTTCGATACTATACCAATAATCCCAATTACTCATTCCCTTACCATCACCAGCCTCAATCCCCTCACTCTGGGGACCAGAAGTCGAAGATCCCCACAGAAAACCTGCTGGAAAACGATAGTCTTTAATCATTTTGTTACCTCTTTTCTTTAATCCTTGCAATCGCCGGCGCAAATTGAGGCAGATAGGCCTCATGTGCCAGCAGTAAATCCTGAAGCAAGCTCTCAGCCCTCGGCCCATTGGCAATTAAGGGATTAAGACTAAAGGCCTCCAAGGCTCGCTCATAATCTCCTGTGAGCGCTGCTTCAATCGTCGCCAACTCCATTTCTTTCATCAATTTTAAAGAACCTGTAACCAGTCTCCCAGTCGCTGGACAGGCTAAGGGAATCGCTCCCTGAGCCGTGATCAGGCAAGACACCTCCACCACACAGTCTTCTGGCAAATAGGGAATAACACCCCTATTGACCGTGGATACTGTCAGCTCCTCACGACTATCCTGATAAATGGCTTGGATAATCTGACAGGCTACGTCACTGTAATAAGCGCCACCTCGCTCCTCCAATTGCTGGGGTTTCTCTGCTAGATTTGGATCCTGATAAAGTTGGAAAAGTTCTTCCTCCACATCCTGAACAACCTGGGCCCGAATCCGCCCTTGTCGATACCGGTCTAGGGCATCGGCTAACATCTCTTGCTCTAGAAAATAATAGCGATGATAGTCACACGGAAGTTGACCAATGGTTCGTAAGAGCTCAATTGGAAATTCTAAATTACTAATATTTTTCACCGCTTCTGCCACTTGCGGCTGGGCTTCCCCATACAACTTTTCTAAAACCTCAGCCGTTCGATTCTGACCCTGCTGATCCCAGACTTCATGGAAATGAAAGTGGTTGAGACCCACATGCCGGGTCATCAGAAAGCTTTCCTCAACCCCTAAAACCTCAGCCGCCTTTTTCTTCTGACCAACTGGAATATTACAAAGGCCAATCACCTTTTCCCAACCCAAATAATTCCGAATGGCCTCCGTAACCATCCCTGCTGGATTGGTAAAATTAATGAGCCAGGCCTGCGGACACAGCTCCTTCATATCGGCAATAATCCCTTTATAGGCTTCAATCGTTCGAAAGGCTTTGAAAATTCCACCTGCACCATTGGTCTCCTGACCAATCATGCCATAGGATAAAGGCAGGGTCTCATCCAAGTAGCGAGCCGCCAACTGCCCAACCCGAAACTGAGAGGTCACAAAATCCGCATCAACAAGAGCTGCCCGCCGGTCTAAGGTCGACTGAATCCGCCAATCCAAACCCGCCTTAGCCACCATCCGACGGGCCAAACCAACCACGATCTCCTGCTTCCAAGCCCCCTCTTCCACATCGACAAACCACCACTCACCAATCGGAAGCTCCGCTGCCCGCTGAATCATCCCTTCCACCAACTCAGGGGTGTAAGAAGATCCACCTCCTAAGGTCACTAATTTTAAAGCCTTCATCACTCGCTCCTCTTTCTATCCTGTTGAGCTGATTATAGACCTTTACCCCACGGATGTAAACGAATCCAAGAACCGAGATTTTCCGCAGGCAAACGGAAAAAAGAGGGTAGAAAAAAGCCCGCGAAAATTCGCGGGCTTTTGGCTTTTATTCACCATAACGGCTAGCGATAATGTTTTGGACTAGGGTCTGAACATTGGCCAGGGTCGTCTCTGTTTCCAGGGCTTGAGACAAAGGAAGTACCTGTCTTTGAATCGAAAAAGTAGCTAAGAAGAACTCCTTGAACTCGGCTACCTCTTCTACACTGCCACCTAGAGCGATAACCGGAATAGCAGCTGCTCTGGCCGTTTGCGCAACTCCGACCGGCACCTTTCCTTGCAGACTCTGCCGGTCCAGACGCCCCTCACCGGTAAAGACCAAGTCTGCTCCTTGCACCGCTTGGGTCAAGCCCAGCTTCTCCGCCATGAAAGGATAACCAGCTTCCAGAGCTCCACCCAGAATCACCACGGCAGCTCCCAAACCACCGGCCGCACCTGTTCCAGGAATCGCCTGTAGATCTAAGCCCATTTCCTGCTTAATCTCAAGTACCTGATCTTGTGCAAGTTGATCCATGGCTGCCACCTGCTCTGGAGTCGCCCCCTTCTGGGGACCAAAAACAGCCGCATAGCCCTGGGGACCTGCATAGGAATTGGTCACATCGGTCAGTCCCCGTAACCGTACTTGGGCCAGTCGCTCCCGATCTTGCGCACCAAGTCCCTCCAGCAAGCCACGACCACCATCGGAAGTTCCACTCCCACCTAGTGTCAAAACCAACTCCTGACAACCACGATTCAGGGCATCGCGGAATAAAGCTGCCAAACCGAAGCTTGTCGCTCGCTCAACTGTCTCAGGAGACGGATCAATCTTATCAATCCCCACAACACGCGCCGACTCAATATAGGCTGTCTGACCACTAACAAAATAGGAAACCCGAAGAGGACGTTCGATCAAGTCCACCGTCTCCACCTCAACCCAAGTGCCATCCAAAGCATAAGCCAGTGCCTCTAGAGTTCCCTCGCCCCCGTCCGCAATTGGAACGGTTACCACTTCCGCATCTGGTAGAGCTTCTAAAATCCCCGCTTTAGCCGCCTGATTCAGCTGTACCGATGTAGCTGAACCCTTAAAGGAATCAATCGCAACTAGAAATTTCATCCACACACCTCCTCCTTATTAGCTATTATACTTTAGAGCTTTAAACAGTAGATGGACAAACTTAGATTTAGGATAAAATACCCTCCAATGCTCTAATCTAGAATGCTCTAATCTAGCTTGGCTATTTTCGAATGCTTATTCAAGTCTTCCCTTTTTAGCCAATATCAAACAAATATTGCTAATCATACCATTTAGCTTGAGAGTTCCACATGGTAAAGTATTTCCCTTTCTTTGCCAAAAGTTCCTCGTGACTACCAATCTCCACAATTTCTCCCTGGTCCAATACAACTATACGACTGGCTAAACGCACTGACCCTAGGCGATGACTCACTAAAATCGATGTTTTTTCTGCTACTATCTGTTCAAACATCTGATACAATCGATACTCCTCCTTAGGGTCAATCGCTGCTGTCGGCTCATCCATTATGATAAAGTCATGTTCTCGATACAAGCCCCTTGCGATTGCCAAGCGTTACCACTGTCCACCTGAAAGGTTGATTCCTCCAAATTCTGGTGCTAAAATCATATCCTTATCTATCGATTTTAAATGTCCACCGACCACTTCCAATAATTGATCGATAACGGATTCCTCAACATTTTTAGACCAATCACTAATGCAAATATTATCCAGCAGTGATAGTTTGTAGCGTTGAAACTGTTGGAAAACGCCCGAAGTCCTTCGGAATAGACTTCTTTGATGAGTCGTTTGCGTCCCTAAATCTCCAATCCATACTTGACCAGAAGTAGGTGTATATAACCCCAGTAGAAGACGGATCAGAGTCGTTTTTCCAGATCCATTTGCTCCGACCAAAGCGATACTTTCACCTTTTTGTAGAGCTAGATTCAGCTCCTTTAAGATCAACTGACTTGATTCTCCGTAACTAAAAGAAACTTGCTCGGCTACTAATCCTTTAGAAAAATCAATTTCTCCCATATTCCCACCTCTTTCAGGAAAGTCCATTAACTGGTAGAAATTTACCACCTGAGAAAGAGAATCTCCAATTCCACTAATATGATCTGAAACAAGCTCATCTACCAAGGAAAAAAATTGAGATAAGAGAATAAATATAGAAGAGAAAGCTCCAATAGATATTCTACCTTGTGTCAATTCAATAAAAAGCAAGTAAAGAACGAACCCAAATCCTAAATAAGAAAAAAGATTCAAACCTAATTTAATCCACATCATCTTCAGACTAGCTCTTTCCTCTTTTCGAACCACCGAATACAAGGTACTTAAAAAGTGATGATAGAAGTACCCAAAGCCACCTAATAGCCTTGTTTCTTTAAAAAACTGGGGTCCAACCAAACTTTCAATATAATAGCGATTCTGACGACGCAAAGAATAGGTTTCCTCTTCTAATTGGCGAGCTTGGCGATAATGAAGCAAATACCCTAGAACCAAAGGAATAAAGGACAACACAATGATAATGGGAATAAGCGGAGAAAATTGGAAAAGATAAAATCCGACCAGGAGTAAAAGGACAGTGTAATAGCTGACAAACTGTAAGGTAATGGAAGCCAAATGCCCTAACTCCTCATACTCTAAACAGTCCTTGGCTCGTTCAATTTGATCTAAAAATTCTTCCCTTTCAAAATGAACAGGATCAATTCTACCTAATTTTCGCTGAAAGTCTCCCATCAATTTCCCCATGTTACTGTAAGAGACTTGGCTCATCAAATACTGGCTATACCCATTTAAAAGTTGATTTATAATCAAAATAACAGACAACAATAATAAGTAGCTTATAAATTCAAGAATACTAATCTGAGCTTGCGTAAACCGATAAACCCGATCAAACATCTCCTGCATAGCCCATAAACTCATCACGAAACAAACCGCCCGAAGAGTTGATACAACTTGCTCCAGAACTCCCCACCAAGTTGATTTCTTAAAATAGTCAATAGTATTTCGAACAGTGATGATTTCAAATGAATACTTTTGTTTCATTGGTACCACTCTTTCTGGAGGCTATACATTTCAGAAAAAAAGCCGTCAAGATTGAGTAAACTCTCAAACATTCCTTGCTCCACAATTCTTCCACCATCTAAAACAATAATTTGATCTGCAAGCTTCGTCGAACCTAGACGATGACTAATAAACAAAGTTGTCTTATCTTGCATTAAGCGGCCAAACTCTTGGTAGAGGCTATCTTCTGCAATCGGATCCAGAGCAGCTGTCGGCTCATCTAGAATTTTAATTGGAGCCGCATGTAACAAAGAGCGTGCAAAAGTAATTTTTTGCCACTGTCCTCCTGATAGCTCCCTCGCTCCTGTCTGAAGCTTTCCTAAAGCAGTATCTAGTCCCAATGGTAAAGAATCATATAACTCCGTTAATCCTGACTGCTGCAAAGCTTTTAGGTAGTCCTTTTCCTCCACTTCACGAGTCATCCCCAATTGTAAATTATCCTTCAGAGGAACTTGATAATGAGAAAAATCCTGAAATACCGTTGAGATCAAAGCTTTAATAGCCGACAATGGGTAAGTCCGTAACTCCTTACCATTTATCAAGATCTCCCCCTCATACTCTCTATAGAGGCCTGTAAGCAATTTTACGATTGTCGATTTCCCCGAACCATTGGGTCCCACCAGGGCGTAGTCTTTTCCTTTCTCTAAAACAAATGATAGATTCTGCAAGACATAACGATCTGTACCAGGGTAGCTAAAAGAAACTCCTTTAAACTCAATTTGCTCTAAATCAATAGGCATTTGATCAGGTAAGTCCATCGCACCTGGTGTTGTTTCTAAAGCCATCAAAAGGCGAAAATCCGCCATATATTCCCCACATTCTGCAAGACTCTTAGATGAATCCTGTAAATCCCCACCTAAAATCTCCGCAAGATTAAAAAGAACCGTCAAGATCCCAATAAAATTCCCTGGACTTATCTCTCCATCCCTCAAGGGATAGAGGAGACAAATAGAAGTCAGTATCGTCAGTAAAATCAAGACAATCTGCATGCCTCTTGTCGCTAGTCGTGTTTTTAACAAAACCAACAATTGGATCGAACTTGCTTTTTGAAAGTCTTGTTCATAGCGACCTGTCATATCATCCACATAGCCAAATAGCATCCGCTCTTCTAAAGCTTCCTTACCAACCAACACTTGATCGGAATAATAACTATAGCGACGTTCATATTTTTTAGCATCTACTTTCGCCGCATAATTTTTCTTTCCTAGATAAAAAGATAGAGAAAACAAAGGAATACTACATAAAAAAATTAGAATCCCAGACCACCAAAGAAGGTTCGTTAATAAAAAGAAAACCGAAATCACTGCCACAATTCCTTGAAGAATTGCCGCATAAGCTTGTATTCCCTCTAAAAAGACCTCTACAATATCTTCAACTAAGAGGCTAAACAATTCTTGCTTGGACTTATCTTCCAACCATTGATACTCTAAATTGACCTGTTGTTGCACAATAAGAGGGAGGATAGATAGTTCAATAGCAGCTTTAAGACGAATTTCAAAAAATTTCGGTACTTCCTCAAGGATACGCATACAAACCATGGTAGAAAGTAACAAAAATAAGGGGAGAAGGATCCCCTGAGAGAAGGATCCGCTTCCTGCCATAGATAATACACTATCAATAAAATAGGAAGTCACCATAGCCAGAATGACTGTTGGAAAAAGTGAATTAATAATAGCCAGAGTTAGATAAATCACTGTTAACCAAGGAAATTCTTTAAAAGCTAGTCTAAGGACTTCCAAAACTGAAGAAGAAATTATCTTACTTTTCAAAGTTTCACTCCTCTATTTAGTGTTGATATTCGCCCATGAATAACTCCTCGTACGTTGTTAGTTTGTCAGCATAGCCAAATTTCTTTCCAAATTCAAATAATCTAGGACTGACTGAAATAAGAGGTGTATTCATATTTTGAAAATCTCCCGTAATAATAGTTTACACCACCTTTGTCTCTAGACCAAGTTTCGTCAAATCAACATAATAAACATGGCCATTGACCGCTTCACTAACTTTTTTTGCCGTATCTAATAAAACCTGTAAGGTACTATCTGCTTCAATGAAAGAATCCAAAATCGTAGTCCTCCGATCTGTAGCTCCAAGAATATCTTTATTTACCTAAATAAATCAATGATAACATATATATTAATCAATAAAAAACCAAAATACTCTTTTATTCCTCAACATTTTTATAATCAAACAACACTAGCCAAAAATGGTTCCCCAAAATGGAAACCATTCTTAACTATTTTCGAATCCTTAACTCTGCTAACTGAGCCTGAATTTCTTCTTGGCTGGCTCCTACTTGGAGCAGGGCTGCTGCGGTGTAGGTTCCTTCAACAACAGGGACAGACTGGATATGGACTTCCTTGTCGGTCATTTCCGCGACCAGCTCAAGATTCATGCGGGCTGAACCCAAGTCATAGAAAGCTAACAGTTTTTGAGCGGGGTTTGCTTCAACTGCTTCCAAAACCGTTTCAAAACTGGTTCCAATCTCTCCGTCAGCTGTTCCACCGACATAGGTCAAAGGAATCTCTGAGGCCACTTGCACGATTAACTCGACCAATCCACTAGCCAGTTTATGAGAATGGGAGACTAATAAGATTCCTACTTCTGACATGGGACAACCTCCGCTTCAAGCATGGCTTCAAATAAGAGACCCGAGGAGGCTGAGCCTGGATCCACATGGCCGACAGAACGTTCACCGACATAGGAAGCTCGACCTTTTTTAGCCTGTAAATCTTTGGTAGCTTCGACATAGTCTGCGATTTGTTGAGCTGTCAAAGAGCCTGCTTGTAAGGTTGCTAGCACTGGGACCCAGACATCAACCATCGTCTTGTCTCCTAGTTGAGCCTGACCGCGTTTTTGAATGGCAGTTAAGGCCGCTGTCAGAGCTTGTTCCAGTCCGTGCCCCTCAATGTTTTGACTCAGGCCTAGGAAAGCCGATCCATAAAGAGGACCTGAGGCGCCTCCAAC
Source organism: Streptococcus danieliae (assembly GCF_013415245.1). Lineage (GTDB taxonomy): Bacteria > Bacillota > Bacilli > Lactobacillales > Streptococcaceae > Streptococcus > Streptococcus danieliae_A. The sequence continues at coordinate 24,632 of NZ_JACBXX010000181.1, forward strand.
TTTGGACAGGAGTTGCATGGCAACCATTTTGAAGAGGTCCGCCGCTGAGTCAAAGTCCTGCCTTTCCAACTCCGCAACTACCGCCTGCATACCTCTAGCCATATTGCCCCCGTGATCGCCATCACCAATGGGCGTGTCCAAATCACTGAGAAAAGCCTGCTGGGCTTGAATTTTTTCATGAAATAAAGTCATCCATTTCTTTGCTTCTGCTATTTGCATTGCTCCCTCCTTACCAGGCAATGGTATCAACTGGACTCATTAAGGCCACTAAATCCTGTTCATCTGTGATTCGCATGAGGGTTAGAGATAAACCAGCCATGTCCAAGGAAGTCATATAATTTCCTAACTTGCGAAAGACCACAGAGATTCCTCGTTCTTCTAACAATTTTGCAACATCATTGGCAAAAATATACTGCTCCATTAAAGGCGTGGAGCCTAGGCCATTAATCAAAAGGGCAAACTCTTGACCTGCTTGAGCCTGAAAATCTTCCAAGAGCTTCGCCACCAATTCTTGTGCCAAGTCCGCCGATGGTTTCAAGGTTTCCTTCCGATAACCTGGTTCCCCATGAATACCAACTCCATACTCAAATTCATCATCGGCTAAGACGAAACCTGGTTTCCCAACTTCTGGTAGGGTTGCTCCTGAGAGGGCTAAACCGATTGTTTTAATCTGGGGAACAATCCGATTTGCCAGCTCCTTGATTGCTTCCAAACTCTGCCCCTCACGCGCTGCATGGCCTAAAATCTTGTGCACCAAAATCGTCCCTGCGACCCCTCTACGGCCTTGGGTGTAGAGACTATTTTCGACTGCAATATCATCATCGACAACCACACTGGCAACTTGGATTCCTTCCATTTCGGCTAACTCTTGAGCCATTTCAAAATTCATAATGTCGCCAGAATAGTTTTTAATCACCATGAAGACACCTGCTCCTTCATCAGCAGCCTTGATTGCTGCGAGAATTTGGTCCGGTGTTGGAGATGTGAAAACAGCTCCACAAACTGCCGCAGACAACATTCCTTGACCAACAAAGCCTGCATGAGAGGGTTCATGCCCAGATCCGCCTCCTGAAATGAGACCAACGCGCCCTGCCTGATCTGTATTCCGCACCAAGACCTGATAGTCCTCCTGCCGATGGAGAATCTCCGGATGCATGGCCACCAAGCCTTGGAGCATCTCTTCAACTACTGCCCGTGGATCATTGATAATTTTTTTCATCAGTTATAAACCTCCTTTTATCTTCTTTTATTTTAATTTTAAAATGCAAAAAAGATAAGGGACAAAATAAGAAAAATGTCCCTGTACGAAAGCGCTATTTGTTAAAATAATAGTAAGAAACGAGGTATCCTATGGCGTCATCCCTCATTACCAAAAAACGCATCGCAAAAGCATTTAAGGAGCTCTTCCTGGAAAAGGACTTTGAAAAAATCTCGATTGTGACCATCATGGACCGGGCAGGAATCCGGAGGCAAACCTTCTACAATCATTTTCTGGATAAGTACCAACTCCTTGATTGGATTTTCCAAAATGATTTAAAAGAGCAAATTACAGACAATTTAGACTTCATCTCCGGCAAACACCTGCTCCAGGAACTCTTCCACTATCTGGAAGAAGAACAACCTTTTTACCAAAAAGCTTTTGAAATTCACGGGCAAAATAATTTTTTCTCCTACTTTATTGACTATTGTCAACTCATTGTGGAAAAAATCCTCACCGACTATCCTGGGCAGAGCGATTTCCCCCAAGATAGCACCTTCCTAGCCTTTCACAAGAACTACCAGACCCTCGCTTTAGCAGAAACTCTCAAACAAGTTGTCCAAGGCCAAATCCCCAGACCCAACCCAGACTACATCCTAGCCGAAATCACCGGTACAAATCTCAGGAGAACCCTATGACTTCCATCCAAAATCCCAACAACCAAAGCATCTCAGCCTACATCCAGGCTAGCCTTGCCTTAAATCCCCACTTAGCTAAACACCCCAACTTACCCCTGCTTTATCTAAAAGAGCGAAACCCTCAGCTCATTCCCATCTTATCTGGTGGAGGCTCCGGCCATGAACCAGCCCACATGGGTTATATCGGTGACGGGATGTTGACAGGCGCCCTCTATGGCCCATTTTTTACGCCTCCCAAACAGGCTGACATCCTAGAAGCCATCCGCTTCTTGGACCAGGGCCAGGGAGTCTTCATCATCATTAAAAATTTCCCAGCCGATCTCCTCGAATTTCGGGGAGCTATCCAGGCAGCACGAAAGGAAGGCCACCAGGTGGCCTATGTCTTATCCCATGATGACATTTCCATTGAAAACAAACAAAAATACCAAATTAGAGGTCGAGGACTAGCGGGAACCATCCTCCTTCATAAAATTCTAGGACATGCTGCTCAGACAGGAGCCAGCTTAGAAGACTTAGAAAAACTCGGTTTACAGATATCCAGTCAGATTGCAACAATTGGGTTCGCCTCCAAAACCAGCACCCTCTTTGAAAAAAAACGACCAACCTTCACCATCCCCGACAATCACATTTCCTATGGTATCGGTATCCACGGTGAAGAAGGTTACCGCATGGAAGCTTTTACGAGCTCCGAACAACTGGCCAATGAAATTCTCAACAAACTCCGCCTCCACTTCCATTGGAAAAGTGGAGACTCCTACATCCTACTCATCAACAATCTCGGAACCACCAGTGAACTCGAAATGGGCATTTTCACCCATGACCTCCTCCAACTCCTAGACATCCAAGGCATCCAGCCCACTTTGGTGAAAAGCGGCCGCTTTATGACCAGCCTTGATATGGCCGGTATCTCCGTTACCCTCTGCCCAGCTCAAAACTATCTTGAAGCCTTACAGGCTCCTACCAATGCCTTCGCCTGGTAAAGGTCCTATGGTTTTATTTATTACCTTAGCGCGTCTTGCCCAGGCTCTATGAAACTTCCTTTGGAACTTTTATCAGACAGCTCAACCCAAAAAAAGCCTTTGAGCTGCCTGCGTCTCACCCCTTCATTTAAATTCAAAATAATTTGAAAAGGCCGAGCTGCTTGAACTCGACCTGTTCTATTTCGAGGCTCGGGGGAAGACCTCGTTTTCGATTTTTTTGACTCGGGTTGAAAAGGTCACATCTGGACCTTTTGAAGTCCCCGAACCTACCTCGCGCCTCAATCCACTCGTGTAAAGGAATGGCTTTTGCCGATTAGGCGGACTTTTTTATCTGTATTGCCTGTACCGGCTCGGATAAATTGGTCCTCAGTGACGTCATGGTAGCGGTGGATGAGGCCGGTTTTATACTCTACCTCCATGACACAGTCTTCCCAGCCCATGGAGTGGATCATGCGGCTGCCTTGAACTAGATGTCGTTTCATGTACTCTCCTTCGTTTAGAGAATGTTGTCAAAATCGTTGTAGACTTCCTGGGGCCAGACGCTGGATTGGACTTCACCAATATGTTTTTTCCGCAGGAGGAACATGGCTAGCCGGGATTGGCCGATTCCACCCCCAATAGAGAGGGGGAAGAGGCCTCGGAGCAGGGTTTTGTGCCAGTCAAATTCCAAACGATCCTCATCACCCGTTAGTGCCACTTGGCGCTTGAGGGCATCTTCATCCACCCGGATTCCCATGGAGGAGAGCTCAAAGGCCGCTCCTAATTGGTCATTCCAGACCAGAATATCCCCATTCAAGCCCTTATAACCATTCTCCGTCTCGCTAGTCCAATCATCGTAGTCCGGCGCCCGACCGTCATGCGGCTGCCCGTCGGCCAAGACACCCCCAATCCCAATCAGAAAGACCGCCTCATGCTCCTTAGCAATCGCATTTTCGCGTTCTTTTGGACTTAGATCTGGATAAAGTTCAACCAGCTCCTCTGTATGAACGAAGCGAATCTGCTTGGGCAAAACGGCTTCGATATCATACCGAGCCTCAACGGCCAATTCTGTTAGACGGATAGCCTTGTAAATCTTCTCCACAGTCTCCTTCAGGTAAGCCAAATTCCGCTGACCATTCGGAATCACCTTCTCCCAGTCCCACTGATCCACATAGACCGAGTGGGTCGGGTCCAGCGAATCCTCATCTGGACGCAAGGCCTTCATGTGGACAAACAGACCCTCTCCCTCATTAAAGCCAAAGCGAGCCAGGGTATGCCGTTTCCACTTAGCCAAGGAATGCACCACTTCATAGGTCGCTTCTGGAATCAATTTGACATGAACCTCAACTGGATGTTCAATCCCAGACAAGTTGTCTTGCATCCCGTCTCCGACCCGAGACAGGATCGGTCCTTGGACCTCAACAATCTCCAACTTATCTTGGAGATATTGGGTAAAGGTGTTTTTGACAAAGGAAATTTCTTCCTGTTGGTGGATAAAGTCTTTTTTCATGGATTCTCCTTATTCTTAAGTCCTCAGAACCGCCACTAAACTTAGCTATATGATACACTAAAATTAGAAATTTTCAAGGAGGTCCCATGTCCGTCTTTCAAAAAAGTATCAAAGTTATCTTGGTCACTTGGATAGCAGTGCAAATCGCCACCTTTTTTGGGCTCAATTATCCCTCTTCAGCGGGAATCATTGGCTTACTGAGCTTGTTGGACACCCGGCGTTCCACCCTGCTGACTGCCAAACGCCGTGTTTTAAGCATGACGTCAGCCATGTTAGCAGCCATCCTCTGCTTCGGCCTGTTTGGTCTGAACATCTGGGCCTTTGGCCTCAGCATGGCCATCTACATCCCCCTGGCCTACAAGTATGAATGGGACATCGGCCTGTCTGTTTCAACCGTCGGTGTCTTCCACCTCCTCGACACAGGAAGCTTGGCCCTACCCGTCATTTTAAACGAAATCGGCCTTTTTGCCATCGGGGTTAGCCTGGCTCTCTTGGCCAATGTCTATATGCCTTCCCACCAAAAGGAAATTATCGCCGCCCGCGACCGCGTCGAGTTCCTCCTCAAAGGTCTGGTCCTCCGCTTCCACCACATCCTGGCAACTGGGCAAAGCAGTGATGAAGTCCACCGCATCCAACAGTTGGAAAAGGAGATTCAGGCGGCCCTCGAGCTGGTCTATCGGGACCAATCCAACCAGCTCTTCCAGCGAACCGACTACGAAGTTCACTACTTCGAGATGCGGCTGGAGCAATCCCATTACCTGCTACAAATGGTTGAGGACATCCAACACTGCCACTTCTCTGCCGAAGAGAGCCTGATTCTGGCCCAACTTTTTAAGGATACAGCCCAGCAACTGGAGGATAAATCAACTCCGATCCACCTCATTGACCGCATCGATCACTACCTCCAAGTCTTTCGCGAACGCCCCCTCCCCAAGAGCCGCGAAGAGTTCGAATCCCGGTCCTATCTCTTGCAAATCTTCCGCGATTTGGAACGCTTTATTCATTTAAAAGTTCAATTTCACCAACGTTATCCCCAGGATCAGCTAGGTGAGGATTAAAAAATGAACTATAAGTTTCGTTTAAGGAAAGCAGGTTATACTAGTTCCATAGTTGAGGAAGACCTCAACGACTCCTAAAACTTTTCTTTTTCATAATAATCTCCGATAAGGGTCTCAGACATTCTGGGACCTTTTCTTGTGCCCTGCAAAGGAAAAAGCCTCCAGGAATTGGAAGCTTTCAAGATTATTTCAAGCGCTCTTGTAACCGTTCAACAAAAAGATAGGCGGCTGGGCAGATAAGTGTATTCTGGATGGTCAAATGGTTGATTTGGTAAATCTTTTTCCGATCTGTATGGGGAAATTCCCGGCAGGCCTTGGGACGAATATCATAAATGGAACAAAGATTGTCCTCCCCGATAAAAGGACAGGGCATGGATTGGAAAACCTTGTCCCCATCCTCATCCACGCGCAGAAAAGCCTCTTCAAAAGCAGCCAACTTCATCCGGAAAGCCTTGGAAATACGCGTGATGTCGGCCTCTGTCAAAAGGGGACCCAGATGGCGGCAACAGTTGGCACACTGGATACAGTCAATCTCCTCAAAAACCTCCGCATGGATCTCCTGACTGAGTTTATCCAAGTTTTTCGGTGGTTTTTTCTTGAGCCCCGCCAAAAACTTCCGATGCTCTTTTTGCTTCTGCAGAGCCAACTGATGGTAACGTTCTAAGTCCATTTTTCATTTCCCCCAGTAATTGCTTTATAAAAATTATAGCATAGTCTCCGACTCCAGCAATAACCAATCGATAAGGGATTTCTTTTGAATACCCTCATAATTAGCTTCTGGTTGAATCTGATCCAGTGTTAAGAGAAATTTCGGATACTGGTCCGCAATCGCTCGTAAGGGCCGCAGTTCCCTCTCTAAGGTCTGCGGATCAAATGTTGACAGGCTTACCTGAAAATACTGATAGGCCCCCGTATCCGTCACAGCAATAAAATCGACCTCATATTTCCCAATATTTCCGACATATACTTTAGAAAAACGCCGTCTTAATTCCAGGTAAACAATGGTTTCAATCATATGCCCCAAATCTTCTTGATGATCTGGCAACAGTAACTGGCGAAAACCAAGGTCAACACAGTAATATTTTTCCATTCTCTGCAAAAGGTTACGTCCCTTTACATCGAACCGGGGAACAGCATAAAACAAGAGGGAATCCAGCAAAGCATCCAAATAGCCTTCGAGACTTGTATTCGAAACCCGAACCCCTTGGCTAAGCAGAGTATTTCGAATCTTATTGGTCGAAATTGGACTCCCCAAACTACTCAGCAAGGTACGCACGATCCGTTCCAGCAAAGACGGACTTGCAGCACCAGCTCTAGGCAGCACATCATTCAACAGAATCGTCGAATACAAGCCCTGTAAATATTCAATCCGCTCACGGTAACCTTCTGTCTGCAATAAATAAGGAAAGCCGCTAAATAGATAGTCATTAAATAGTTGCGGAAGCGATAGCCCCTCTGATTCCCGACCGCTCACATATTCTGAAAACGATAGGGGGAGCACCTCTAGCTGCACATAGCGCCCCGTTAGATTTGTGGCCAAATCGCTACTCATAAAACGAGCATTTGACCCTGTCAAATACAGATCCACATTGGGTTTGATAAACAAACTATCCGCCACCAACTCAAACTGCTCGACATGTTGTATTTCATCTAAAAAAATATAGTAAGTTTCCTGGCTCAGTAACCGGCTCTCCAAATACTGATTCAAGGCCTGGAAATCCCTCAACTCGTAATAACGCAAGTCTTCAAAATTAATCACCAAGATCTGGCTCTCTGGAACCCCCGACTCAATCAACTCCTTTTGAAACAGCTCAAACAGCACCGATTTCCCCGACCGCCGAACACCACTAACAACCTTCATCACCTGCCGATCACGATGCCGACGTAAAAAAGCCATATAAGCTGGTCTATCTATCCATTTCATTGAATCACCTCTCTCTCAGTATAACAAAAAGAGTTATTATTTCCAATCATTTGGAAATAATAACTCTTTTTGAAGAGTATTTCCAATCATTTGGAAATAAATGGAGATTCGTCCGCTAATTTCATATACAACAGTGGATAAGGATTTCCCTGTTCATCCAGTTCTGTCCGTTTATAAACGCGAAAGCCCAGTGCTTCATAAAAACCTTGGGCACTCGGATTCTGTTCATTTACTGCCAGCTGACGAACACCGTAGTTGGCAATTCCATAGGCCAGTAGCTCCTTCCCATACCCTTTTCCTCTTTCTTCATTGGAAATAAAGAGCATTTCCAAATGATTTCCTGCAATTCCCATAAAACCAAGGGGAACTTGCTGCTCATTTTCAAGAATCAGCAAATGTGGAATCTCTTGCAAAGCCTGCGGAACATAGGCTTTAATCTGCTGAATTTCTTTTTCTGAAAGAAAAAGGTGGGTTGCTCGGACCGAGCTTTCCCAAACCTCCAATAACCGGTCCAATAATGGCTCTCTCACTTTTACTTCAGTAATTTTCAAATGTTAAACCTCCATTTCTCATCTCTAGTTATTATAGCATTTCTATCCCCTAAAACTTCAAAAGAAAAGGATCCAGCTCTGTCTACTACAGGTCTAAATCCTTCTCGATTATTCTTACCAAGCTTGGGTCGTTGGTCCCATGGTAAATTCATTGATGGTCGTGTCTTCTGGTGCATCAATGGCTCATACAAATGAGACAAAAGTCATTTATCGTTAAATTTGAATCGACTATAAAACCTAGCCCTTGTTTTTATCATCAATCTCCGTTAATAGTCTATCCAAGCTACTTTATTGATGTAAAATCCTTAAAATAGTAACTGTCTCTCCGTCAAAACGGTAAAAGACTGCATAATTCTTTACGAATAAGCGTCTAACTTTGATACCCAAGGTAAGCAGTTCCTCCACAATAGCACAAAAGTCTGTATCGCCTTAGCGATAGAATTAAACTGACCCATTGCTACTTGTGGTGACTGAAGTTCTTCTGCAATATAGGAATAGATCGCTTCCATATCTTGTTCAGCCTGCTTTAAGAGCTCAATCGTCACTTTGATTATATGCGACTTCCCTTAAATTCTTTAAAGAATTCATTGGCAGGTCGACCTTGACCATCTTCTGCCTCACGATAAAGTTTGACCATCATCTGAGCAAATTCATCTGCAGTTATTTTCTCAGCACTAACCGATGCTGGAGCTTCTGGTAAAGTAATATCAAAAGGGACACTCTTAGTTAATGAAATTTGTTTCAATAATAGAGTGATTAAGGTCGACATTGGCATTCCAAGCTGTTTTAAAACTTGTTCTGCTGACTTCTTATCCAACTCATCAACACGAACATTGATTGTAGCCGTTTTTCCCATAGGAATCACCTCCTTCACTTTGTACTGCTATTGTATATCATTTTACCACTTCCTCAAGTATTGCCAAAACGTAAAAAAGGATCTAGCTCTCTCTATTACAGAACTAAATCCTTCTCCATTAGTCTTACCAAGCTTGGGTGGTTGATCCCATGGTAAATTCATTGATGGTCGTATCTTCTGGTGCATCGATGGCAAAAGCGACGATATCCGCTACACGGGTAGCTGGGATTTCATGGGCATCATAGAGAGCCCGCGAACCTGCGCGTGAAGCTTCGTTGGTGATTGAATCAACCAGTTCTGACTGAATCGCTGCTGGATAAATCGTTGCGGTCCGAATGTTAGTCCCTTCCATCGCAGACTCCATCCGAAGAGCCTCCATCATCGCCTTAACAGCCCATTTTGTACCACAGTAAACACCGACTCCAGGATAAACCTTCTGACCAGCTACAGAGGAGGTTGCAATAATTTGTCCAGATTTTTGCGCTGTAAATTCCGGTAAGACAGCCGCAATCCCATTAGTAACTCCCTTGATGTTGACATCAATCATCCGATCCCAGTTATCCTGTTCCAATGCAGAAAAAGAAGAATTGGGCATCAAACCAGCATTTAGAAAAATGACATCCACACGACCAAAGGCGGTTTTGGCCAACTCCACCAAGGCCACATTGTCCTCACGTTTGACAACATCAGTCGCACGGTAAACAGCCTCTCCACCCGCGGCAATGATCTTGTCCGCAATCGCTTGAAGACGATCCTCACGGCGAGCTCCAAGAACTAACTTCGCACCTTTTTCAGCTAGTTTATAGGCTGTTGCTTCTCCAATCCCTGATGAAGCACCTGTAATAATCACAACTTTATTTTCAATTGACATCAAACTTTCTCCTTTTTAATTACTAACGATAAGAGGTGAGTACTTCTATCCCGTAACACCCCGAACAAAATTCCAAACAATTTTCAGCGCAAGTCATCCGGAATCTGGTCCAATTCCATGGTTGCCCGCTTACTCGAAAACTCGGCCACTACAGCTTCCGTACCTGCTTCCATGGCCCTGGCATAGTACCATTCCTTAAATTCAATCTCTTGAAGATAATATTCCAATTCAGCAATTTGCTTTAAAATGTGGGCCTTTTGCTCCTGAATCAACTCCGAACGAGCCTGCAAACTCGTATCCCCGTCTTGAACCAAGTCAATATAGGACTTGATCTTTTTGATTGGCATCCCCGTATTTTTAAGGCAATGAAGCACCCGTAACCATTGAAAATCCTCCGCCTCAAACTGACGAACCCCATTTTGGCGAGACAAATTAGGCAACAGTCCCTGTTGATCATAGTAACGTAGCGTAGAGGGAGTAACACCCATCATCTCTGCAACTTGACTGATTGTATAGGCCATGTGTCATCTCCTTATCGTTGATAGTTATAGCATAGCACTTAAAGTATACTTTAAGTCAAGACTTTTTTGAAAAATTTGTGGTATTTAGATGGAGTTGCAAAAAGAGGGACTAACCAAACCACACTGTGATGATTCCACTCCAGATTTGCCACTGCTGTAGGTCACTATTTTTATGATTTTAATAGTTGTGTTATAATGTGCAACAGAAAAAGGAGATCCACTATGAAAAAAGATGCTGTACTATCTGAAAATAGAAAATATCGTTACTTACTTTCCCGTACTTGGGATGATACCAAACCTACAGTTCTATTTATTGGACTCAACCCTTCCACAGCTGATGAAAAAGAAAATGATCCAACAATTAGCAAGTGTGTCAATTACGCTAAAAGCTGGGGGTATGGACAAGTTCTGATGGCAAATCTTTTTGCTTTTAGAAGTACTGATCCGAGTAGACTTAAATATGAGAATGATCCAATTGGTTCAGAAAATGACTGGTATCTCCAAAAATCTGCATCAGCAGCTGATTTAATTATTGCATGCTGGGGAAATCTAGGTAAACTACTGAATCGAGACAAGGAAATTATTTCCCTAATCCCAAACTTATACTGCTTAAAACAAAATAAAAATGGAAGTCCACATCATCCTCTTTATTTATCCAAAGAAACAAAGCCATTACCCTATATACAGTAAACTCCCAGAAATTCAAAACTCTCCCTACCATTTCTTGGTAATTTCCGTAAGGATTATTCAGAATGACCACATCTCCAAGGTTTAAGAAAGGCGATTTGTATCACTGAGAAAGGTGATCAAACAACTAGAGTTGAATACTATTTCATACTGAGTACAGAGGTGTTTTCTTATACCCTGAATAAAATTTCAATCAATCGTTTTCATGAATTTCAAAATCATAGCCAAGCTTAAACACTTTATAAAACAATGTAAATACTTTACTTTTTCGTATATTCATTTTAAATTGTATATACGAAAAGAGGTGAAATAATGAATGTTCTATTAAGAAAAACAGGAAATAGTACTGTTATTACAATTCCGAATAAGATTAAAGAGACACTTGGGGCAGAAATTGGAGAAGAGATTGAATTTATTACCTCAGGAAATGATGTCATCATCCGAAAAGCTAAACCACAATTTGATTTTGATAAGGAGCTGGAAAAAGCTATGCATCAATACGACGATCTATTGAAAGAATTGGTGGATAAATGAAATATCTAACTATTGAAGATATTATCAAAATCAATATCATGGTCATTGGCAAATATGCTCCTGAAAAACCAATTGGTATCGCTGATCTAGATAATCTTCAAATGATTGTTGAACAGCCAAAACAATAAATCTTTAAAAATCTCCTCTATCCTGATATCTACAGTAAAGCTGCTACTATTTGGATTAACCTAATTAAAAAACATCCTTTTTACAATGCCAATAAACGAATCGCGGTTCTAGCCTTACATATGTTTTTAGCTTTAAATGGTTATAAATCTAATCTTTCATTACTTGATGGACTTGAAAAACAATTGAAATTGCTACTTTTCAAGGGGATTTTGAAAATTTAAAGCAAACAATTACCGATTTTCTCAAACAGGATGGGAATATCATAAAATTATGATTAAAAGTGGTTCTCAATCATCAATTGAAAACCACTTTTAATTTTTTAAAAAAACACCCAAGAGTTTCCTCTTGAGTGCCTTGAAACGTTGATATATCGCTGATAATTAACGTTTTGAGAATTGTGAAGCTTTACGAGCTTTCTTAAGACCTGGTTTCTTACGCTCAACCATACGTGCGTCACGAGTCAAGAGACCTGCACGTTTCAAGCTTGGACGGAAGTCTGGGTCTACTTCAAGAAGCGCACGAGCGATACCATGACGGATAGCTCCAGCTTGTCCAGCGTAACCACCACCGTTAACGTTTACGAATACGTCATAAGAACCAGCAGTTGAAGTCACTGCAAATGGTTGGTTGATAACCAAACGAAGGTCAGCGTGTGGGATGTACTCTTCTACATCTTTTTTGTTAACTGTGATTTTACCAGTACCTGGAACCAAACGTACACGCGCTACAGCGTTTTTACGACGACCAGTACCTGCATATTGTGCTTGTGCCATAGTTTAATCTGCTCCTTTCCTTAGATAAGTCCTGAGATGTCAAGAACTTCTGGTTGTTGAGCAGCATGAGTGTGTTCGCTACCAACAAATACTTTCAATTTCATACCTTGAGCACGTCCAAGTGTGTTGTGTGGAAGCATGCCTTTAACGGATTTTTCAATCAAGCGAACAGCGTTTTTAGAACGCAACTCACCAGCAGAGATAGATTTCAATCCACCTGGGTACAATGAGTGAGTGTAGTAGATCTTGTCTGTTGCTTTTTTACCAGTCAATTTCACTTTTTCAGCGTTGATAACGATAACGAAGTCACCTGTATCTGTGTGAGGTGTGAAAGTTGGTTTGTTCTTACCACGAAGAACACTTGCAACCACTGCAGAAAGACGTCCAAGTGGGACATCAGTTGCGTCAACAACGTACCATTTGCGTTCAACTTCACCTGGCTTAGCCATGTATGTAGTTTTGTTCATGATTTCTCCTATATTCAATCTCGTTTTTGTTTACATGTGGATGTTCCGGTCCACGGGGTATTTGGAAGGTTCCGGGGCCTTTCAAATGGGGTAAACAATACCGTATTCCATACTATCAAATCTAATGAGGGTCGTCAAGATATTTTCCTTACTTTTTGAAAAATTAGAAGGACTTATCTTCTAACAGATTGGCCCATTTTAAAATAGGTGTGTCTTTTTCCCCGGACCGCTAGGGAAAGGGCCAGAATATTTTCAGGATCTGGCATGCGACCGTAGGATCCATCGCCGATATGGTGGATGTCTGCCCCGACCCGCTTGTTGCTTAGAGCCAGGTCCCGGATGGTTTGGCTATCCGCACTTTCCTGGCTGGTGCCAATGGTCGATATGACTAAAGCTCCCTGGGCCTTGATTTGGCTCACCAGGGGAGCCAGAAGCTCTTCGCGGACACCTGGGACTGTGCCGACGGCTGGAACCAGAATTCCATCTGCCCCTTGCTGGATAAACTCCAGTAGGGCTGGACCATCCACGACAGCCTCTCCTAGCCCTGCCCCGTGCATCTTACCTGCAAAGACCAGTCCTGAAAAATGCTGCTTGGCCAAAGCGATGGCTTCTGAAATAGCGGCCAGTGAGACGCCGGTTGCGGGGTTACCTGTTAGCACGATAAAGTCAACCCCCAACTTCTGAGCCTGTTCTAGGCTTTGAGGACTGACCTGCCGGCCTGATGCTAGCTCAACTCGATTTTCCAATAGCTGCTGAGAGGTGTCTACCGGTTCAAGATTGATGCCAATCGGCCGGCCTGTTAGGTATTTGAGTTCTGCGATTGGATTGGCACATTCGTAGAAACCAACAATTTCTGGGGCAAAGACATCCAGCTCGTTTAAGAGTAACAGGTCACAACTAAAGGCGGCCATCATCTCTGCATTGCTGACTCCATCAATCAAAGGTGCTGCAGTCACAACCGTTTCGCCCAGCACCGTCCGGCCTTCACTGGCCTTGATTGCTTGTTTAAACTCCGCTGGACTCATGGCTGCTAAATCACTGGCATAGGTTGATAACAAGCGTTTCATCACTAATTCTCCACTTCTCCCAAAAGCTCCTGTAAAGCCTGCATATTTTGTTCAGACCAAGGTGTTAAACGAGGTGTTTGAATATCGACCTGGTCCACAAATTTATCCAAGTCCTTCTTGACTACCGCTGTTCGTTTTTCCAACTCCCGCGCTGATACTCGCAGGGCTCCCTGAGCAAAAATCGTCCACTGCTCATTTAAGTCACTGGTTGCGACCGAGACCTGATTGCGGCCCGTATTAAGCTGGGCTGCTAGCCGTTCAATGTAGGAGTCTGCTGTCTCATCTTCCTCGGTAAAAATCACCACAACCTGAAATTCATCGTAGCGTTGGCGGATGCCAGGCACATGTTGGGCATCAAAGACACAGGTAATTTCCAGGCCTTCAAAACTTGCATAGTTACTGAGGCGGTTGAGCAAGAGATTTCGTGCAGCATCTAGCTGATTGCGTTTGAAATAGCCTTTTGTACTTTCCCAAGAAGCAATCATATTGTAGCCATCGACTAATAAAATCTGTTTTTTCATAGGCGTTTCCGGTACACTTCGTACATAAGAATCGCGGCAGCGACACTGGCATTCAGACTCTGGACATGGCCGTCCATCGGAATCGTAATCATCTCATCGACCTGCTTCTTGATATTGGGAGAAATCCCCTTGCCTTCATTACCAATAATCAAAGCCAGCTTACCAGTTGTATTCCACTGGTGCGAAGGGGTCCCATCCATGTCAGTGCCAAAAATCCAAAAACCTGCTTCTTTGAGCTTGGTCAAGGCCTGACTGAGATTGGTCACCCGCGCTACCGGTACATGCTCCAGAGCTCCGGTTGCGATTTTGGCAACAACCGGGGTGATTCCAACCGCCCGATGCTTGGGAATCACCACTCCTGCAACTCCAAGTGCATCTGCCGAACGTAGGATCGATCCCAAGTTATGGGGATCTGTCAGGCTATCCAGGATTAAGATCAAAGGATTCTCCTGACTCTCGGCCTTAGCCAACACGTCCTCTAAGGTCTGGTAGGCATAGGCAGAAACCCGTAAAACTAGCCCTTGGTGCACCCCTTTTTGGGTCATTTCATCTAGCTTTTTCTTACTAGTCCAAGAAATCGGCACCTTCTGGTCTCGGGCCACCTCTTTGATTGCATCGACCTTCTTGCCCCGCAAGTCTTCCTGAACATACAGTTTATTGCCCGTCCCCGCCTCCAAGGCCTCCATCACTGCATGGTGGCCATAAATGATGTCTGTTTGATTCATCTTCTCTTTCCTTTACAGAGTAAGGAGGGGCAAGCCCCTCCTTACTTTATTTAATCTACTTTATAATAAAATTCACGTGCAAAAGCCAGGTCACCGTTACTTTGACTAAGCCAAATGCGATCCTTAAAATGTTTGGAGCGGTCTTGTGTATCTGGGTTAGAGGCATCAATCCCACTTGGAATAAAGCGGATCAAGGCACCACCAACCAAGGCACGGATCGGCTCAAACTGGGTACTCAGAAAACCTCCTTCAACCAAAGCCGTTGTCAAGGTTACATGATAAGTCTCTGAAACCAGACCTTTGTCGTCAAAAACCAGGCGGTCTTCATAATCATTTTCCCAAGTTCCTGCGATACTTGAGAAATCGCCAGCGAGAATTTCTTCAATATTCATAGGTTTTCTCCTTTTACGGATTTGCTTCAACGGTTTGAATACACCACTGGATCAGCTCTTCCAGGCGGTCGATCTGACCGGTTAGGTGCAGGTAACCCAGTAGGGCTTCAAAACCCGTCGACATGCGATAAGAGACCACATCTGTATTTTTAGCTTTGGTATGACTGTTGGCATTCCGGCCTCGTTTGTAGATGCCTACCTCTTCTTCGGTCAGTAAGTTCTGATCTAACAGCGCTTGGACCAGTTGCGCCTGTGCCTTGGCTGACACATAGTGGGTCGCCACATGATGCAAGCGGTTGGGCTTGGTCATGCCTTGAAGAATCAAGTGTTGGCGTACATAGACCGAATAGATGGCATCGCCATCAAAAGCTAGGGCAATCCCATTAATCAGACGCACATCAGTCACGTTGCCACCTCACTCCCTCCTTGGTATCCAGAAGGCGAATGCCTTGCTGGGCAAGAATATCCCGAATCCGATCGGCTTCTTGGAAATTTTTGGCTGCACGCGCCTCTTGGCGTTGAGCAATCAGATTTTCAATTTCCTCATCCAAAATCTCTTCTTGGAAAACCAAACCAAAAATCTCTAGGAATTGACCAAAGGTCTCTTTGACAGCCTGGGTATAGTGGCCAGAGTTGATCCACTTGGCCAAGTCAAAGAGCACAGTCAGGGCATTGGCTGTATTAAAGTCGTCATCCATGGCTGTCTCAAAGGCTTGAACAAAGTCCTGCAGGCGGCTCGTGTCCACATCTTCCTGCAGCGGAGCCAGGTAGGTGTTTTTCAGGTACTTGATATTGACCTCGGCATCATACAATGCCTTGTCACTAAAGTTAATCGGGCGCCGGTAGTGCTGGCTATTGAGGAAGAGCCGCAGAACGGAACCATCAATGGTCTGCAAGAGGTCATGTACCGTCCGGAAATTGCCTAGTGACTTGGACATCTTCTCATCGTCAATGGTGATAAAGGCATTGTGCATCCAGTAGTTGACAAAAGTCTGGCCTGTCTTAGCCTCAGATTGGGCAATCTCGTTGGTATGGTGGGGGAACTCGAGGTCACTACCACCTCCGTGGATATCCAAGGTCGCTCCCAACAATTCCGTTGACATGACTGAACACTCAATATGCCAACCTGGACGGCCTGCCCCCCAAGGGCTCTCCCAAGAAATCTCGCCATCCTTGGCAGCCTTCCACAAGGCAAAATCCAACGGATCTTCCTTACGTTCGGCTTCTGAGCCAATCCGACCACTAGCTCCCTGGGCTAAATCCTCCAAGGACTTATTGGCCAAACGCCCATAACCAGCCGACTTGCGAACGCGGAAATAGACATCCCCTTGGCTTTCATAGGCCATGTCCTTGGCAATCAGGTCCTCGATAAAGGCAATAATTTCCGGGATGTAATCCATAACCCGCGGATTTTTAGTTGCCGGCAGGATCCCCAAGGCTTGGGTATCCTCCAGATAAGCCGCAATGTACTTGTCCGCAACTTCTTCGGGGCTAATGCCCTCCTCAAGCGCCCGCTTGATAATTTTGTCATCAACGTCCGTGAAATTGGAGATGTAGGTTACCTCATACCCACGATAGGTTAGGTAGCGACGAATGGTGTCAAAAGCTACGACTGGACGCGCATTTCCGATATGAATGTAGTTATAAACCGTTGGACCACAGACATACATGGACACCTGTCCCTCAACCTGGGGCCGAAACTCTTCCAATTTCCGACTAAGGGTGTTATAGATTTTGATCATAGCGATTCTTCCTATTCAACTCCTTGGGGTTTCGGGAACAAAACCTTCATCGAGGCATTGACCCGACCCTTCTCATCAATCTTGATGACCTTAACATCCACTTCATCGCCCACTTCGAGAATATCTTCGACGCGATTGACACGGCTCCATGCCATTTCGGAAATATGAACAAGGGCGTCCGTCTTATCAAAGAGGTTGACAAAAGCTCCAAATTTCTCAATGCGGGTAACCTTAACGCCAGTAAAGACCTCATCCACCTTGGCTTCACGCACCAAACCAGCGATAATCTCCTTGGTCCGGTTGATAGCCGCTTGGTCTGGAGAGAAAATCGACACCAAACCATCTTCGTCAATATCAATCTTGACACCGGTTTCTGCAATAATCTTGTCGATGGTTTCCCCACCCTTACCAATCACAACCTTGATCTTATCAACATCGATTTGAATGGTATCAATCTTAGGTGCAGTCGGCGCCAACTCTGGACGAACCTCAGGAATCGCTGCCTGGATCACATCCAAAATTTCAAAACGGGCCTTCTTGGCTTGCGCCAAGGCCTCCTCCAAAATCTCAGGAGTAATTCCGGAAATCTTGATATCCATTTGCAGAGCCGTGATTCCCTCACGTGTTCCCGCCACCTTAAAGTCCATGTCGCCAAAGTGGTCTTCCAAGCCTTGAATATCCGTCAAGACCGTGTAGTTGGTTCCATCGGAAATCAAGCCCATAGCAATTCCCGCAACTGGAGCCTTAATCGGTACCCCACCTGCCATCAAGGCCAAGGTGCCAGCAGTAATGGAAGCTTGGGAACTGGAACCATTAGATTCCAAGACTTCTGCCACCAAACGAATGGCATAAGGGAATTCTTCCACACTTGGTAAGACCTGCTCCAAGGCCCGCTCCCCCAAGGCCCCGTGTCCGATTTCACGCCGTCCTGGCGCTCCGTAACGACCTGTTTCTCCTACAGAGTATTGTGGGAAATTGTAATGGTGCAGGAAGCGTTTCTTGTATTCCGGATCTAGGCCATCAACAATCTGAGTCTCCCCCATTGGCGCCAAGGTCAACACAGACAAGGCCTGGGTTTGCCCCCGTGTAAAGAGACCAGATCCATGAACCCGTGGCAGATAGTCCACTTCCGCAGCCAATAGGCGAATTTCGTCAACTTTCCGACCATCTGGACGAACCTTGTCTTCCGTAATCAAACGACGAACTTCAGCATGCTCCATCAATTCCAAAATTTCTGCCACATCCCGCATGATTCGGTCAAACTCCTCATGATCGGCGTAACGCTCCTCATAAACAGCCTTGACTTCTTCCCGCACAGCAGTGGTCGCCGCCTCCCGTGCCAATTTTTCCTCGACCTGAACAGCCGCTTGCAAGGGCTTGGTGTAGGCTGCTTCAATCTCTGCCTGCAAGGCTGGATCCACTTGCAACAACTCCACTTGCGCCTTGTCCTTACCAATCGCCGCAATAATTTCCTCTTGGAAAGCAATCAACTCTTGAATCGCCGCATGCCCCTTGAGTAGGGCCTCCAACATAATCTCCTCAGATAGCTCTTTGGCCCCTGATTCCACCATGTTGATGGCTTCTTTGGTTCCTGCTACGGTTAAATCCAAAGTGGATGCTTCCAACTCCTCCTGGCTAGGATTGATGACAAAAGCGCCATTCACATAACCCACCTGAACACCGGCAATCGGCCCATCAAAAGGAATATCTGAAATCCCCAAGGCAAGCGAAGAACCAAACATGGCAGCCATTGGAGCAGAAGCATTCTCATCATAGGAGAGAACCGTGTTAATCACCTGCACCTCATTGCGGAAACCCTCCGCAAACATCGGCCGAATCGGACGGTCAATCAAACGAGCCGTCAAGGTTGCATCAGTCGATGGACGACCTTCCCGCTTGTTAAAGCCTCCTGGGAATTTCCCAGCAGCATACATTTTTTCTTCATAATTCACTTGCAGTGGGAAAAAATCCCCTGTCGCCATCTTTTTAGACATCACGGCTGCTGTCAAGACGGTGCTTTCCCCATAACGAACCACAACAGAACCATTAGCTTGACGCGCCACCTGGCCTGCTTCCACAATCAATTCGCGACCCGCAAAGGTCGTCTTAAATACCTGTTTGGTCATCTACAACTCCTAAATTTTAATTGGGGATTTTCTACAAAAATCAATCTAGCAAGACCTGCTCGATTCATCTTTGCACAAAAGTCCCCGACCCCTTTATTTTACCACAATCACGGGAAAAATTGCTATACTAAGGGAAAGACGAAAGGAGACATTTATGGAACAAAAACACCGCTCAGAATTCCCGGAATACCAACTCTGGGACTTAAGCGCCCTCTACCAAGATCGGGAGGATTTCTTACGGGCTATCGAAAAAGCCAGTCAGGACATCGACGAATTCCAACGCAACTATCAAGACAAGCTAAAAACCTTTGAAGACTTCCAAGAAGTCTTCCAGGTCCTGGAACAGATTCAAATCCAGATCAGCCACATTCTCACCTATTCCTTTATGCCCCAAACCACCGATTTTGGCAATGACGACTTCGCCCAAATCGCCCAAGCTGGGACAGACTTTGGGACCCAAGCCCAAGTCGGTTTGGCCTTCTTTGACGCGGCCCTCCTCGAAGCCGATCCAGCCATTTTGGATCAGCTGGAAGCCCTCCCTGGACTGAGCCAGCCCCTTCGCTTGGCCAAAATTAAAAAAGCCCACTATCTAGGCAAAGAGGCGGAAAAAACGCTGGCCAACCTCAGCGAAATGTTCCAGGCCCCCCATGACATCTACAGCAAAATGCGGGCTGGGGATTACGCCATGGAAGATTTTGTTGTTGCTGGCAAAACCTATAAAAACTCCTTCATCAGCTACGAAAACTACTACCAAAACCACGAAGATGCGGCTGTCCGCGAAGCCTCCTTCCGCTCCTTCTCCAAGGGACTTCGCCAGCACCAAGAAACGGCTGCAGCCGCTTACTTGGCGCAAGTTCGCTCCGAAAAAATTATGGCCGATATGAAGGGCTACGACTCCGTCTTTGACTACCTCCTAGCCGAACAGGAAGTAGACCGCAGCCTCTTCGACCGGCAAATTGATCTGATCATGAACGAATTTGCCCCTATCGCTCGAACCTTTGTCAAACACGTGGCCAAGATCAACGGTCTAGAAAAAATGACCTTCGCCGACTGGAAACTCGACTTGGATCCACAACTCAACCCAGAAGTCTCAATCGAAGAAGCCTATGACCTCGTCATGCGCTCCGTTGACGCCTTGGGGCCAGAATATGTCGATCAAGTCAAACGCTACCAAGAAGAACGCTGGGTCGACTTCGCAGCCAACACCGGCAAAGACTCCGGTGGCTATGCCGCAGACCCCTACAAAGTTCACCCTTATGTCCTTATGAGCTGGACTGGACGTATGAGCGATGTCTACACCCTGATCCACGAAATCGGACACTCTGGTCAATTTATCTTCTCTGACAACCACCAAAGCATCTTCAACACCAGCATGTCTACCTACTCCGTTGAAGCACCTTCTACTTTTAATGAATTGTTGTTGAGTGACCTACTCGAGCAAGAGCTAGAAGACCCACGTCAAAAACGGTTTGCCTTAGCCCACCGCCTCACAGACACCTATTTCCACAACTTTATCACCCACCTCTTGGAAGCTGCCTTCCAACGCCAAGTCTATACCTTGATCGAACAAGGCCAGGTCTTTGGAGCTGAAAAACTCAATGCCATCATGAAGGACGTCCTCACCCAATTTTGGGGTGACGCCATCGAAATCGATGACGATGCCGCCCTTACCTGGATGCGCCAAAGCCACTATTACATGGGCCTCTATAGCTATACCTACTCCGCTGGTCTGGTCCTCTCCACCGTCGGCTTCCTCCGCCTCAAAGAAAGCCAAGATCCCGAATTTTGGTTAGACTTCCTCAAACTGGGCGGAAGCCTGCCACCTTTGGAAGCCGCTAAAGTCCTCGGAGCAGACCTCAGCACTGAAAAACCCCTCCGTGACACCATCCAATTCCTGGATGACACCGTCCAACAAATCATCCACTACAGCCAAGAACTTGGCCAAGCCTAAGACCCAACACCTGGATTCATATCCAGGTGTTTTTAGCATCAAAAAAAACCGCCCGCAGGCAGTTTTTTTGATTAACGACGTAGTCCCAATGAATGAATCAATTCACGGTAACGGTTAACATCTGTACGGCGAAGGTAAGCCAAAAGGTTACGACGACGTCCGATTTTTTTCATCAAACCACGGTAAGTAGCATGGTCTTTTTTGTGCACTTTGATGTGCTCATTCAAGTGGTTGATTTCCCAAGTCAAAACTGCAACTTGAACTTCAACAGAACCTGTGTCACCTTCATGACGCGCATATTGTGCAATGATTTCATTTTTTTTCTCTTTTGAGATTGCCATTTTTCTCTCCTTTTTTCTTCCCCATCTGAGTGCGAGGGACTGGCAAGCCCACCACCAAGAAGGGGTCTCTATCCTTACGGACATTCCCATTCTATCAAGGTCCTTTTTGTTTGTCAACTAAAATCATTTAGCCTACGAAGGTAAACCTAGATCTGCAAAAAGGGCCAACTCCGCTGCTGTCAGGGGCCGGTAAGTTCCTCTTGCCAAATCTGGATCCAATTGCAAGGGTCCCATGGACAATCGCTCCAAATAGGTAACCTCCTTGCCACAGGCTGCTACCATCCGCTTAACCTGATGGAATTTCCCCTCCTGAATCCGAATCAGAACTTCCGACCGTCCCTCACCAACCTCGAGAATTTCCAACTCAGCAGGTTGACTGGTGAAATCCTTGAAGGCGATTCCCTCTGCAAAACGCTGCTGGTCCTCGACCGTCATTTCCCCGGCTACTAAAGCCCGATACAATTTGCTTACATGCCGTTTGGGAGATAAGAGAGCATGAGCCAAGGGACCATTATTGGTTAAAAGCAAGAGTCCTTCTGTATCCTTGTCCAGACGTCCCACTGGAAATAAATCCTTACGCCAATCTTCTGGAGCCAATAAATCTAGCACAGTCTTGCCAGAATTATCTTGTGTAGCTGAAAGAACTCCGGCAGGCTTGTTGAGCATCCAGTAATAAAAGGCTTGGTAAGTCAACTCCTGATCCTGATAGTGAACCTGGTCTTCCCCTTCCCGGATCTGCGCCTTGGCACTTTTTTCAACCTGACCATTGACCTTGATCAGCCCTTTTTTAACCACTTGTTTAACCTCTGAACGAGAACCGAGGCCAACTTCTACTAAATAACGATCCAAGCGCATAATGTCCCTCCTTCTCAAATTATATCACGCCTCCTCATAATAGGAAACAATAGCGTAGAGCCACTGACCTCTGAGCCCCTCATACTGACGATAAGCCAAAGCTATTGCCAGCGCTGCCCCCAGCAAAAAACCAAGGCCAAAATAGAAAATCCCTAGCCAAATGGACAAGCCCGCAAAAAGTCCGTTAATCCCACAAAAACAGGCTACCAGCCGCCAAACCAAGGAAAATTGAAGGAGATCCTGAAAAAGGGACTGGAAAGCTTGCAACAACTGCAGCAGGCTGTAGGCCGGTACCAATAAAGCTAGATAATAGCTAACCCAATTTAAGGGCTGGGATGTCATATACAGAAAGACCCCTACCAGCACTAGGAAAAACTCTCCCACCCACAAGCAAAGATAACCATCCATCCATCTCTGACACAAACGTTCAGAAGCTTCCAAAGACTGAGCCGAGGCGCTGCCATTCAAGCCCCCAACAAGGTCCTGCCAAGTTGGAGACAGATAAACCTCCTTAAAACCTAACCACTGGGCACTAAAAAAGAGATAAAACAACAAGGCAACCAATACAGCCTGATCATAAGCCGGGGCTAGACGCAAGCCAGGAGCAAATTCCTGCCCCAGCGGTGACCAATAAATCACAACCAAGGGCAACAAAATCGCCCCAAAGAAACAAAGTCCCAGCCAAGTCTGTCTAGCCGGCACCGCTACCAGAGCAGAAGACTTCTCCAATTGTCCCCATAGCAATAGGGAATCTAACAGGAACAGGAGGACCAAGCCCAGGGGCAAAGAAGAAACAAACCCCAAGAGGCTCATCAGAAGTGAAAACAGCAAAAGCAAGCCGAAAATCCCCAAGAGCTGACGACTATACCGTTCTCCATCCAGCCTCGTCCCCAGCCGTTCACGTAAAAGTTGAGAGGATAGGGCTGCTGCCAGAAGCAATAGGGCAAGAGTAGTCCCAAGATTCAACCGATCATAATAGAACAGATAGACCCCTAAAACAACCGACTGAAGGCCAACCAGGCCCAGCAAACTCCCCCAAAACCAAGCCAAGCGCACACGCCTAATCCAAGGTCGCATTAGGCTCTGCCCCAGAAAGACACCCAGAAAACCATAACTCAAAAGGGGTAAGAACAAAGGAAAGGTTCCTCCTTGTCCGAGACCTAACCAAGTCCGTAACTGATTGAAGGAGACCAAAAACACAGGAAACAGGAGAAAACTCCCATAAAGAGCCAGCAGAAGCTGCACAGAACGCAGTCCCTGACTACAAATCTTCCACATACTTATTCCACCTCATAGATGTTTTGATAGGCCGCTAAAACCTGCTCCTGTTGGTAGCAGGCTTGCACCCGACGTCGACCTGCCTGCCCCATCTGGATTCCCAATTCAGGATTATCCAAAATCTGCCTCAAGGCTGCAATAAAACCAGCCCGATCCCCTGGTCGGATGCAAAATCCTGCAGCTTCCGCCCCCTCCAACTCTTGGCCAAGCAACTGGCGACAGGAACCAACATCACTGACCACACAAGGAAGGCCGGCAGCCATTGCTTCAAGGACTGCCAAGGGTTGTCCCTCTGACAATGATGGCAGAACCAGACAGGTCCAATCTGGCAGATGCTCCTGGACGGAACAATGACCTAGAATTTCGACATTTGGAATTTTCCAGCGCTGAATCGCTCTCTGGCAAACTTCCCAGTAAGTCGCATCTTCAACCGCCCCTAAAACGACCAAAGTTACTGGATAGCCCTGTCGACACAAGGCAGCATGGATAAACAGTAACTCCAAAACATTTTTTAGGGGTGTCCAGCGAAGAATCGCCCCTATTCGTGGGTTCTGACTAGTCCCTCTTATCTGGAACTGCCGCCAGTCCTCCCAGTTTAAGCCATTAGGAATCACCTGACACTTATGAGCAGCGCAGCCCAATTGGACTTGGTGCTTTTGCACCCCCTTAAACAGACTGGTCACGGTTCTAGCTTGACTATAGCTGATTCTAGTCATTTCCCCAAAGAACCAACGAATGCAGTCCTTTTGGGCTGTTACTAGTTGAGGAGAACGACTCAGCACCTCTTCTTTTTCCAAAAGATAAAGGCCATGCTCAGACAGGACTAAAGGACAGGCCAGCCTCCTGGACAAGTAAGCAGCCACATAACCCGCATAACCTGTCGATAAGGCGTGAATGCAACAGGCTTCTGCTGGTAGCTTCACTTGTGCCAACAAGCCCAGCAGATTGCCAAAAAGGGACCGAATTTGACGGTAAAGAGGTAAAAAGGGAGCCTGGGGATAATTGTATTTAATCCACTGAAAGAGCTGGCTAAAAAGCTGCGGTGTTTGCAGAGCCCAACGGCTACTAGCCACATCCCAAACATCAGCATCCAGGATTTCCGTCAGCCACTGACTGGGATCAGATCCCAGTGCCCATTGTGGTGAAAGCTCCTCTAGATTTTCTCCCTCCAAAATCAGCTCCTGCAAACCGACAACATTTGAAGGTAGATCATAGACAAAAGTCCCGCAAGTTTCCCGTCTATCCACAATCGTGACCAAGTAAAATTGATAGGTCTCCATCCCCCTCATAAAATCCTGAATCCAATTCGACAACCCACCCTTCCGATAGGGATAGGCCCCCTCCACCACTAAAACAATCACTGAATTTGCCTGCTTCTCTAAGAATCCCATTCAACCCTCACCTTCTCTGCATCTGTTTCCAACAAATAAAGCTGCTTGGCTACTTGTTTAATTCGGCCACCCGTCACGCGCAGATTTCGCCCCTTATTTTGACGCAAAAGAAAGGAGCGAGTCCCTTCTACATGACCTAAGGTCACATCCAAAAAATCTCTTCCCTCATCCACCTGTAAGGTCAAGGATAAGAATCCCCCAACCTTGTTCGCAAACCGACTAGCTTCCACAAAATCGAGATCTGGCACAGCTTGCTGCAAGGCTTGCATCGAGCTACGGTAAGCTCCCAAAAGCTCATCCCAGTTCTTACCGTGACTACGGGTCTGATCCAAAATATCATCGGGATGGATAAACTGGCTGTGGACAAAATGGGTATTTAACTCCGAAAAAACCGCCAATCTGTCAAAGTCATCCCAGTCCATCCCCGAAACTAGGCGTGGTAGGTTCAATAAACCGTCTGACCCCAGATCAAATTCCTGGGCATAGGCCCCCTCCCCCGGAAAATAGGTCGAAGCAATCCCCCTTAAATCCGGTAAAGTCGAGGCTAAAACGCTACGCCCCTCTGGACTCAAAATGTTCGATGGCGGAACATAGACACTTGGCTTCTGCCCACCATAATAAGTTGTAACCAACTGCTCCAAACTACGTAAGGAATCTCGGATGGCTCGTTCCTGGGGCCAGGAAACATAAGCCTCTGGCATCACTTGCTCCCAAGCCTGCACTTGTAAAGGTTGATGGTTATAACCATGGTAGGCCAACTCTCCACCCTGTTCTACAAGCATTTGCCCCAACTCCAAAGTCTCCAAATCAGGCAAAATGAGGGAAAAAGGGGGATGAACCTGCTTGTTATAACTAGCCACCAAAGCACCCGTATAAACAAGCTGCAACTCCTTTCCGAGAGCCTGCATGGCGGGCCACCAGGTCCTGGACACAAACTGATCAAAGGGTTCTTGGCGCTGCTTTGAAATCCGAATCTTTTCAGATTCACTAATGGGAGCTGGAAAATCATCCAAATAAACCACCCCAGCATCAATAACTGGATAAAGATAAACCGAATCCATCAAAGATAAGCCCAGACTGTAAATCCCTCGGTAAACCTTGTCGTAGATTCCCAGATTCATCACCACCAGTTGGCCCTCCCCTGCCTCCTTCTGCCACAGCAAGGGAAGCTCTGTCTCCGTATCCCAAGCAGGAACCCGGCAACTGGCATCCAGCTGTACTCCCCAAGCTGAATCAAAGGGATGGGCAATCGCAAAGGGACCAGCACCCCCAAGCATCAGATCCTTCTCCAAACTAATTGAAGAAACTACCTGATTCTCTTTCATTCCAGACTCAACCCCCAACCAGTTTTGAAAGCTGGATGCCTCTTCACTGGCCTGGGGCATACCAATATACAGATGACCACCAGCCTCAACCCAGCTCTTCAAAGACGCTTGCAAGCCCTCCTGTTGCAGTAAGTCCTCTCCCAAATAATAGATGGTTCGGTAGCCCTGTAAGTCGTCTGGCAAAAATTCATGGGACAAATCGACTGTCCGATTGGACTTGCGAAAATCCTTGAGCAGTTGCTCCAGTTCCAGCTGGGCTTCCACACTACTAGGACGTTTGGAGTAGTACAAGACCAAACCTTCAACTGCTCCCTGTTGCAGACTTCGCCTATCCTTAAGCAGTTCTGAATCAACCAAATGTTTCACAGGACTGGGCGGGGGCTGATAGGACTGGGCACGGCCAATAAAAAAGAGACCCATGCTAGCTAGAACTAGAAAGAGCAGTTGCATGGCCCATCGCAGTTTCTTCATCCGGCTCCTCCATTCCTGTCAAAAATCCTGATAATCTATAAAAATCCATCAATTCTTGGTAGGCCGAGCTGTCTCTTTTACCCGCTTCTTCCAAGTGCAGCAACTCCAACTCCAGTTGGTAATGCATACTGGCTAGAAAAATGGCCAACTCTTGGCCCAAATCAGCCGGTAATTCATCCCATTGCTCGCGTAGATAGCTGACATAAACTCTTGCCTCCTGCGTGGACGTCTGCTTCAGAAGGAGACTCCGCTCCTTCCCTGTCGCCTGCTCCCAAGCAAGCCAGTCTTTCTGCTCCATCTGCACCTCCTTCTACTTATCCATTCGATTTTTATTTTAAAATGAAACAAGTTTTTATTAGCTTTTTAAAAGCAAAAAAGATAGACTAGGAACAAGGAGGAAATATGATGAAAAAAATCGGACCAGTCTATTTTATGCTTATACGAATGCTGATTTACAGCACTCTTTTCCTGAGTCATTGGGGGCTGATTCCAGATTTTCAAGCGATTCTCTACCTGCTAGCTAGCCTCTGCCTGCTCTTCGATATCTGGGAAAGTTATCAAGCCTGGCGGAACCGGGGCAAACACAGCACCAAAAAAGCTAGTTGATTTTTTCAAAAAAGCAGGCCAATTATGATATAGTAGAACGTAAAGAAAAGGAGAAACGCATGTCTGTAATAAAACGATTAACACGGTCATCACACCTGATTGATATGGATGATATTATCCGTGACGGCCATCCCACCCTCCGTCTGAAAGCGGAAGAAGTAACCTTCCCTCTCAGTGATGAAGAAATCATTCTGGGTGAAAAAATGCTCGGATTTCTAAGAAATTCCCAGGACCCAGTTATGGCTGAAAAAATGGGATTGCGAGGGGGCGTTGGTCTAGCTGCTCCTCAAGTAAACGTCAGCAAACGTATCATTGCTGTTCTCGTCCCTAATCCAGAAAGCCCAGACGGAGAGCCTCCTAAGGAAGCCTACAGCTTGCAAGAAGTTCTCTACAACCCTAAAATTGTCTCTCACTCCGTCCAACGAGCAGCCCTCAAAGATGGGGAAGGCTGCCTATCTGTGGATGAAGACAAACCGGGCTACGTTCTTCGCAACTCGCGGATTACGGTAGAATACTTCGATAAACACGGGGAAAAACACCGGATTAAACTGAAAGGTTACAACTCAATTGTCGTCCAACATGAAATCGACCATATTAACGGTGTCATGTTCTATGATCGCATCAACATCCAAGAACCCTTTAAGGTGGAAGACGGACTTATCCTTTTGGACTAATCAATCTCTTCCTCCATTAAGGCCCAAAATAATAGAGCCAAACAAAAAACGGAATTTCTTTCAGATTTTTGAAAGGAATGTAAGCGCGCTATAACCAAGTATAATCGAGTAGAGGCTAATTTCTAGTCCCTCTCACACCACCGTGCGTGCCGTTCGGCACACGGCGGTTCAACTAACTTTTAACGCATGTCGTTTAAGATAGAAA
>NZ_JACBXX010000069.1 GCF_013415245.1 Streptococcus danieliae
TTTAAAACACTTGAGGACGTGATTGATAAACTACAAGAAGTGATTCAAAGTTTGCATTGGTCTGACCTTAAATCTATTGTCCATAGAGAATGGATTTTTTCAGATTTTGAATTTGAATGAGTATTAGCTTCGACTTGCCTAACTTGAGTTATGCCTGCGTCTCGCTGCCTAGTGGGGAGCCAAACTAGTTTGCGTAGTCAATTTTAAAATGGAAGTAGTATTATTTTGAAAGGAATCCACACATGAAAACGATTGAACTCAACTCAGAAAAAACCAAACTATCCAGTATCGTCCTAGGTCTGATGCGGATTAAAAACCTCTCACCCCGAGAGGTGGAAGAATTAGTCGAGACCGCCTTGGCAGCAGGCATCAACACCTTTGACCTCGCAGATATCTACGGAGGCGGGCGCTCAGAAGAAATTCTCGGACAAGTCCTCAAAAATAGACCCGACCTACGCGAGCAGATGTGGATCCAATCCAAATGCGGCATCCGCATCGAGGAATTTACCTACTTTGATTTCTCCAAGGAGCATATTCTCAAGTCCGTCGACGGCATCCTCAAACGCCTCCACATCGAACAACTCGATAGCCTGCTCCTCCACCGCCCTGATGCCCTCATGGAACCTGAGGAAATCGCAGAAGCCTTCGATTCACTCGAGGAAACCGGCAAGGTCCGCCATTTCGGAGTCTCCAATCACAACCCCCACATGATCGACCTCCTCCAAAAGGACCTCAACCAACCCCTGACCATCAACCAGCTCCAACTCAGCGCCGCCTTCACGCCCGAATTTGACGCTGGCTTTCACGTCAACATGGAAGAGTCCCTGGCCAGCTCTGGTCCAACCGGAATCTTTGAATACGCCCGTGCAAAAGACATGGTCATCCAAGCCTGGTCGGTTCTCCAATACGGCTATTTCCAAGGAGTCTTCTTGGGCAACCCCCAATTTGAAAAACTCAATCAAGTTCTCACCCGCCTAGCACAAAACTACCAAACCACCCCTGCAGCCATTGCCATCGCTTGGGTCCTGCGCTACCCTGCTAAGATGCAAGCCATCATTGGCACTACCCAACCCCAACGCATCCTGGAAGCTGCCCAAGCCACAACTATCACTCTCAGCCGCAAAGAGTGGTATGAAATTTACCTGGTCGCTGGGAAGTCACTTCCTTAATAAGCTGACCACGTTTGAAAGCGCAAAAGACCAGCCTTCTTATCGAAAGAGGCTGGCCTTTTTGCACTAGGACTGATGGTTGACGAAATTCCGTTTATAGAGTCTGTGACTCTGGATATTCCCATCCACATCTTTAGCATCCCAGATTTGGAGCTCCCAAGGATAGTAAAAATTACTTTCATTTTTAAAATAAACATAAACACCAAGGTAACCATCCTTATCGCGGAGATACCAATTTTTTAAACAAAATCCCTCCTTCCAAGCATCCAACTTTTCTATCACCTGCGCCAGTTCTTCTGACTGTAAAATCACCCGTGCTCCAAAAATATCATTTAAGATGGAATTGACAGGATAACCTGCTGTTCTTTCGGAAAAACGATCAATTTTATCCAAAATACTTTCAGAAGTTTTCACACGGTAGACATAAGCAATATCTTGAAGATCAGCCTTCATCAGATAATCATTAATCGACTCGTGTAAATTTAGTCGATAGTCCAAAATAGCCTGCGTCGGAACCTTGGCAAAGGTGTGTTCTAAATTTACCTTTTGAACCTTTCCTGTTTCAAAATAATCCATGGAATATTCTTGATGAATTCGGTTAATTTCCGAAATCAAGCGTTCAACTTTCTTAAGCAAAGGGAATACCTCCCACTGGTGACAAGTCTTAGTTTTCAGCTCACAAGCTTTCTACGACGGCCTGTTTATGCTTCATACCAATCTTTGTCTACATCCTCAAAAGAAAGGATTGACAAATACATATCCAATCTCTCATTTAAATAGCGAGCAAACAAATCCTCCATCGCTGATAAACTTCCTTTGGTATGATAGTCCTCGAAAGCTCGGTAGTAGGTCAAGCGATCTGAAAATTTAATATCAATGGGAGGGTAACCCGCCTTCATCAACTCTAAATTCACCAAAAGGCGCCCCGTACGCCCATTACCATCAATAAAAGGATGGATACTTTCAAAAAGAATATGAAAACGAGCCATTTTAGTCACCATGTTCTCCTGGCTATCTTCATAGTCTTTCAACAATTGCTCCATCAAGGGGCGAATCATAAAGGGTTGAGCAGGTTCGTTGACAGCCCCTACGATACGAACAGGTACCTTGCGATAAACACCTCGATCATCCTTTTTATCCGATAGAACCAAATAATGAATATCTTTTACAACCTGTTCCGTCAAGAGAGTTCCTGCTGCCACCAAGGTTTGCACATATTCAAAAGCCTCCTTGTGTCCAATTGCTTCGAGATGATCCTTTAGAGGTTTCTGATCAATGGTCAAGCCACGTAGGACCAAATCCGTCTCACGAAGCGTCAGAGTGTTCCCCTCAATCGCATTGGAGTTATAGGTAAACTCCACCATAAACTCCTCATTTAAGCGCTCAACCTCTCCTTGGGTTAAGGGGCGAAGGGAGGCAAGTTTAGTCATCTTTTGATCAATTAAAGCCACCAGACTCTCCGCCTTTTTATAGCGACCATCAACCGGTTTAGGCGCATCTTGCGGAATCTTCCACGAACGTCCTTCACGAACAGCGCCCTCCACCTTCCCCTGGCTACACAAATCACGCACACGACGATCAGAAATTCCCCAAGAATCAGCTGCCCTCTTAACGGAGATATACATAAAACACCTCACCTTCTAAAAAATTATTAATTTCCTAAAACCATTATAGCAGAGTTCGGAAGGATAGGGTTCTTAACGGAAGGATAGTTAGGGTATTTGCGGAAGGATAATGACCTTAGTCGTCCCTTGCCCCGATAGTTTCATCCCTGTAAAGAGATTTAATACTCAAAGAAAATCAAAAATAGTCTAGGAAACGAGCTGCAGACAGTACTAGACGTACGGCAAAGCGAGTTGACAACGAATAGTTTTGATTTTCAAAGAGTATAAAAACCCAATCACGCTCCTCTCTCCAAAGCTTCGATTGGGTTTTCAGTCTTTATTTCAACTTTTCTGACGGTAGTGGATATTTCAAGGCGTTTTTCTTGAGTTTGTCTTGGATGATGGTTTCCACATCCAAGCCCAGGCGGTCAGTAAGTAGTAAGGTGTAGATGAGGACATCGGCAATTTCTTCCTGGACATTGATCGGATCCAAGGCTTCTGCCTCGCTTTTAGATTTCAAGGCTCGGGTGAAAAAGGTCTCCCAGACCTTTTTCACCCCATTGACAATTTTCCAGTAGCTCTGCAGCTTCGATGATGATCGAGCTGGCCAGGTTACGGGGGCTGTGGGCTTGGCCCCAGCCACGGTCATCGCGGAATTTCAGGATATCTTGGATAAGTTTGTCTGTCATAGAGGCTCCTAAATCAATTCATTGAAGTCCCACACTTGATCGACCCAGCCCTGGTAGAAGTCTGGTTCGTGGCAGACCATAAGGATGCTGCCCTTGTAGGCTTGGAGGGCTCGTTTGAGTTCCTCTTTGGCATCCACATCCAAGTGGTTGGTAGGCTCGTCCAGGACGAGGACATTGGTTTCGCGGTTCATGAGCAGGCAGAGGCGGACCTTGGCCTGCTCACCTCCACTCAGTACCTGAATTTGACTTTCGATGTGCTTGGTGGTTAGGCCACAGCGGGCTAGGGCTGCGCGGACTTCGGCCTGGTTGAGGGCTGGAAAGGCATCCCAGACAGCTTCCAGAGGTGTTTGGCGGTTGCCTCCAGGGACTTCTTGCTCAAAGTAACCCAACTCTAGGAACTCTCCTTCTTCAACCTGACCTCCCAGAGCAGGAATGACACCTAGAAGACTTTTGAGGAGGGTCGTTTTCCCGATTCCGTTGGCACCAACAATGGCAATTTTCTGGTTGCGTTCGAAGGTCAAATCCAGCGGCCCGGCCAGTTTGCGGTCATAGCCAATTTCCAGACCTTGGGCTTGGATAATAAAGCGCCCCGGTGTCCGTGCTACCTTGAAGTCAAACTGGGGTTTAGGCTTCTCCGCTTGGAGTTCAATTAGGTCCATCTTATCCAGCTTCTTCTGCCGGCTCATCGCCATGTTGCGCGTCGCTACCCGGGCCTTGTTGCGGTTAACAAAGTCTTTGAGGTCGGCAATCTCCTTCTGCTGGCGTTCATAGGCCGCTTCCAATTGAGCCTTCTTCATGGCATAGACTTCCTGGAACTGCTCATAATTCCCGCTGTAGCGCACCAAATCTTGATTTTCAACATGATAAACCAAATTAATCACGTCATTAAGGAAGGGAATATCATGGGAAATTAAAATAAAGGCATTTTCATACTCTAAGAGGTAACGTTTGAGCCAATCGATGTGCTCGGCGTCCAGGTAGTTGGTAGGTTCGTCCAAGAGGAGAATGTCTGGCTTCTCCAGAAGCAGCTTGGCCAAGAGCACCTTGGTCCGCTGGCCTCCACTAAGCTCGGTGACATCTGAGTCCATCCCAAAATCGCTGACCCCAAGGGCACGCGCCACTTCATCAATCTTGGCATCAAGGCTATAGAAATCGCGGCTATCCAAACGATCCTGCAACTCGCCAACCTCTTCCATCAAGACCTCATAGTCCGTAGCTTCTGCCATCTCCATGTAGATTTCTTGGATCCGCGCCTCGGTTTTAAACAAATCATCAAAGGCTGTCCGCAGCACATCACGCACGGTCATACCAGCCTCCAAAACCGCATGCTGGTCCAGGTAACCCGCCTTGACATACTTGGACCAGCTTATCTGACCCTCATCCGGCTGCAATTGCCCGGTCACAATACTCATAAAGGTGGACTTACCTTCACCATTGGCACCCACCAAACCAATATGTTCCCCCTTTAACAGACGAAAGGAAACATCCTCAAAAATGGCCCGATCTCCGAAACCATGACTCAAACGCTTA
The DNA here is from genome assembly GCF_013415245.1 of Streptococcus danieliae. Lineage (GTDB taxonomy): Bacteria > Bacillota > Bacilli > Lactobacillales > Streptococcaceae > Streptococcus > Streptococcus danieliae_A. Next base: position 4,993 of record NZ_JACBXX010000069.1, read on the forward strand.
ACTTCTAATATACTCATACTTTTCCTATTCTTCAAAAAAGAGGGGAGTGGGACAGAGAGGCTGAGACAAAAGTCTAGCCTCTTTGACTTTGGATAACAAAATGCCTTTGACGCAGTAGCTGATTGGGTCTAACAGCATTGTATGCTGTTAGAGAGTACCAAATCTTGTTTGCGAAGCAAACTCCAATCATTCGCTTTTCAAGCTCGGAAGAGAGCCTAATCAGCCTTGCGGGGGTGGGATTGAAAAGGTTCGGGGAACCTTTTCAACCTGAGCCAAGAAATTAGAAAGCGAATAAACTAAATTTTTTCAAATTTAGTTCTGTCCCACTCCCTTATTCGCTTTCTTAATTTTAGACTCATGTCAGCTAGCCTAGAGACTTCCTAGACTAATTTCTGTAAAAAGGCGATGAGGACCTGGGCTGATTTCCGGCCAGCTTCCACGATAAATTCATCAAAGGAAAGAGCTCCATCCTGTTCAGCGGTATCACTCATAGCCCGTACCACCATGACGGGTAGGTTAATGGCATGGGCAGCCTGGGCAATGGCAGCCCCCTCCATTTCAACAGCCAGAACATCTGGGAAGTGAGCCTTGATGTGCTGCAAACGGTCGGCTGAAGCAATAAAGGAATCCCCTGTAGCAATCAGCCCCAGGTGCGACGCAAAGCCTTGCTCCTCCAAGACCTCTTTGAAAACACTTTGAAAATACTTACTAGTTTCAAAGAAGAGTGGCTGTTGAGCCATCTGGCCGTAAGCATAACCAAAGGCTGTCACATCCACATCGTGGTAGGCTAAACGGTCCGCAACCACGACATCGCCCACCTTGAGGCCAGTTGCCACTGCCCCAGCTGAACCCGTATTGATCACCGCATCCACCTTAAAATCTTGGGCTAAAATCGCAACGGTCATGGCTGACATGACCTTCCCGATTCCACTTTCCACTAAGACAACCTCGTGACGACCGATATGACCGGTATGGTACACCTGGCGCAGCCGTAGATGTTTCTGAGCATTTTCCAACTGCTCTAAAAGGCTAGCCAATTCCTGCGGCATCGCCGCAATAATTCCAATCTTCATTCTCTCACTTTCCTACAATACAAACACAAAAATCAGCAGGATTACCAACAACAACAGCAACCAGAAAAGAATCTTATTCAGGGTATGTTGGAAACGCGCCCGTTTTTGATTCTCCACCTGACGGCTTTTCCGGACTTCCGGCTCAACCTCCAGGCGGTCAATCTTATATAACAGATCCAAGTCTAGTGCTTCTGTTTCCTCATAGCTATCCGAGTCAAAGGACGGTCGCTTTGTCATGAGACTGTCCCCGATTCCAGCAATTGCCAGTACTGAATCGCCATAATCGTTTTGGCATCGCAAATCTCACCTGCCTCAATAGCAGCGAGAGCCTGCTCCAAATCCAGCTCATAAAGGGCCAAGGTCTCATCCTCATCCTGGGGACGGGAATTGGCAACCTTTTCTAAATTCCGAGCCAGATAGAGCTTCACTTTTTCATTACAAAAACCGATGGCTGTGTAAAAATCATACAGCAGCTCCAAATCAGCCCTATAGCCAATTTCTTCTTCCAATTCCCGCATGGCTGCGGCTTTGGGATCTGCGTGTTCCCCAACTTCCAATTTCCCGGCCGGAATCTCCAAACTAGTAGCTTCAATCGCCTTACGGAATTGCTTGACCAGGAGAATCTTGTTGTCCTCAGTAATCGGCAGCACACAAACAGCCCCATTATGGAAGACCAACTCCCGTGTGGAGACACCCTTGCCATCCGGTAGCTCGACTTCATCGACCGCTACCTGAAAAACACGTCCCTGAAAAATTTCCTGACGACTCAAGGTTTTTTCTTCAAAATTCATCTTATGATCCTCCAATCTACTGCCATGACCCAGCTGCATTAAAATACAAGAGACTAGTTCTCTTTTTGAGCTGGATGGTGCGGGAAGCGCACCGCATAACCATCCTTATTGACCTGCCGAGACCGACCAAGGGCCAAGCCATCCTCCGGCACGTCACTGGTAATCGTTGATCCTGCCGCCAACAAGGCATGATCGCCAATCGTCAGTGGAGCCACTAGGGTTGAATTGGAGCCAACAAAGACACCATCCCCAATGGTTGTGCCATACTTAGCCTGGCCATCATAGTTAACGGTGATGGTTCCAGCACCAAAATTGACGTTTTGACCAACCTCACTATTACCGATATAGGTTAAATGGCCAGCCTTGGTCCCGGCCCCTAGACAAGAACCCTTAACCTCAACAAAGTTCCCTACATGGACCTCATCAGCCAAACTAGAGTCTGGCCGAATGTGAGCATAAGGACCAACGGTCACATTCTGGCCAATAGTTGATTCCTCAATCATGGAATGGGTAATCCGACTGTTGGCACCGACATGACTGTCTTGCAGGTAGGAGCCTGCACTGACATAAACACCCGTCTCCAGCTTGGTTTTCCCACGCAGGGTGACTTGCCCTTCGAGTTCAACATCGCCCGCAATTTCAACATCAATGTCAATGCTGGTTGTTGCAGGGTTCTGGAAGGTCACACCATTTAACATATGGCCCTTGTTGATGCGGTTGCGCATGACATTTTCAGCAATGGATAGGGCGTAGCGGTCATTGACCCCTAAACTTTCCTCAAAATTCCGCAGCATATAAGCCCCAACCTTCTCACCAGCCTGGCGGAAGATGCCGATGACATCGGTCAGGTAATATTCCCCTTGGGCATTGTCGGTTGTGATTTCTTTGAGGGCTTCAAAGAGGCGGCGGTTATCAAAGACGTAGGTCCCGGTATTGATTTCCTTAATTTGTTGCTCAAAATCACTGGCATCCTTCTGCTCAACAATCTTTAGCACCTCACCATCTGCATTCCGGACCACGCGTCCATAACCAAAGGGGTTATCCGCTTCGGCCGTTAGGATTGTCGCCACATTCTTATGGTTGATATGGAAGTCCACGAGCGACTTGAGGCTTTCACCGGTAATCAACGGTGTGTCACCAGCAATAACCAGGGTTTGGCCTTCCAAATTTCCCAAAACTTCCTCAGCCATACGCACAGCATGACCAGTTCCTAATTGCTCTTTTTGCAAGGCAAAATGAGTCTGCCCCGCCAAGACTTCTTCCACCATTTCCGACTGATGACCAACAATGGTCACCGTCTGAGCCGGATTCAAGGCCGACACACTGCGGAAAACATGCTCCAACATGGAAATTCCCGAAACCTTATGAAGGACTTTGGGCAAGTCCGATTTCATCCGCGTGCCTTTTCCAGCTGCTAAAATAATGGCATAATTTGACATATTCATTCCTCTATTTCTTGTCATACTCATCCCCTATTATAGCACTTTTCCCCTAAATAGAAAAAAGGAGTAAGCAGAAGATATTCCTTCCTTAGCCTACGCCTTTTTCTTCCTATTTAAGAGTCCAACCACCATCAATGGTCACAATCGCTCCTTGCATGGAGGCCATCTTACCACTGGCCAGAAAAACGGTCAAATCCGCCACTTCCTCTGGCTGGGTCCAACGCTGGATCGGGGTCTCCTGGGCCACCCACTCCGCCAAACCTCCAGGTTCAAAGTCGGCCTGGGTCATTCCGGTCTGGACGGCGCCTGGAGCAATTCCAAAAATCTGAACGCCATTTCCTGCATAATCAAGGGCCAGCTGCTTGGTGAGACCCATGAGTGCATGTTTAGAGCTGGTATAAGCGGCTCCTCCACCCCCAGCTATGTGACTTGCAATGGAACACATAGTGATAATGACCCCTGCCCCTGCCGGCACCATTTTGTTTAAATAGAAACGACTCATTTCCATCGGTACGCGGACATTGGTTTCATAGACCCGATCCCACAGCTCGCGAGACATTTCTAGCAAGGGAGTGTAGCCATCAAGGATGCCAGCTGTCAGTAACAGGACATCAACCTGATCGACCCAGGAGAAGACGGCTTCTAGATCTTGCGTTAAATCCACCTGGAGAAAGTGGAAATCCCCCGGTAAGTCTGGAGCTGGCTTTTGATCAAGGCCATAGACCTGATCGCCCAGCTCCAAAAAAGCCCGGGCTTGGGCTAAACCGATGCCCGAGGAAACGCCTGTAATCAAGACCTTCCTAGGCATCCACTTCTACCCAATCCTCAGCCAAGACATCACAGGGCGTTGGGCTCCACATAGAATAGCCCTCCCCTTGACCAGACACATGGATCAGGAAGTAGGGAGTTACCTCTAACATTTGGCCTTCAACTTCCAAGTGGTCAAAGAGTTGGACAAAATTCTCTGCACCACCCCATCCCTGACGCACATATTTTTTCTTAGCCCGTAAGCCAGGCAAAATCTCTTCAAAACGCATTGCTTCTCCTCTTTTTTCTAGTTAGTCTACAAGGCACTTAAATCCAAGTCAAGGGACTGGCCTGGTCAGGCGACGTATCCAAGACTTGGAAATCGTGTCCAACAGCCAAATCAGCTTGAGCTAGATTGTTGACCATGGTCATGTGGGCCAGCTCTTTAATGTTGTTTTCCTTACTGAGGTGGCCTAGATAGATTTTTTTAGTCTGGTTGCCCAGGGTGCGAATCATGGTTTCTGCCCCATCTTCATTGGACAAATGGCCCTTATCTGACAAAATCCGTTGCTTCAAGGACCAGGGATAACGGCCGCTGCGGAGAATTTCAATGTCATGATTGCTTTCAATCAGGTAGGCATCGGCATTTTCAATCACTCCTGCTAAACGGTCACTGACATAGCCGGTGTCTGTCAACATAACAAAGCTTTTCTGGTCCTTCATAAAGCGGTAAAATTGCGGAGCCGCCGCATCATGGCTGACCCCGTAACTTTCAATGTCCAGATCACCAAAGGTCAGGGTTTTGCCCATTTCAAAGACATGTTTCTGGTCGGTGGTAATTTTTCCGAGGTGGCCTTCCATGGCATCCCAGGTCTCTTGGTTGGCATAGATGTCCAGATTGTATTTCCGGGCCAAAACACCGACCCCGTGGATATGGTCCTTATGTTCATGGGTGACAAAAATCGCATCTAGGTCCTTGGCACTACGGTCGATTTCGGCTAAGAGACTTTCGATTTTTTTACCAGATAAGCCCGCATCGACTAAAATCCGCTTCTTTTCACTTTCAACATAAAATGAATTGCCACTCGATCCCGAGGCTAAAATACTATACTGAAATCCTTTATCCGTCACTTTCTACATCCGCTCCTGTTTGGTCATCCCAATCTCCTGTTTCGGAGAGGGATTTTTCATATGGTAAAACAATGGTAAAACTAGATCCCTTGCCATACTCACTCTTGGCCCAGATAAAGCCCTGGTGCTGTTTGACAATTTCCTTAGCAATGGCGAGACCGAGACCGGTGCCACCCTGAGCCCGGCTACGGGCCTTGTCCACTCGGTAAAAACGGTCGAAAATTTTCGGCAGGTCTTTCTGAGGAATCCCCAAGCCCTGGTCTGCAATCACAATAATCAATTGGGAATCGGTGGTTTGCATGGAGACAGTAATTTTACCACCATCTGGTGAGTACTTGATGGCATTGTTGAGGATATTGTCCAGAACCTGATTCATCTTATCCGTATCAATCTCAATCCAAATTGGCGAAATCGGGTATTGCCGCACAATCTCATAGTGTTTGCTTTCCTCTTGGCTACGGATTTTGTCAAAACGATTCAGGATATGGGTCATAAAGGCGGTGAAGTTAATCAACTCAACTTCCAAATCACTGGCCTCATTATCAATCCGTGACAAGCTCAAGAGGTCGGTAATCATCCGCATCATCCGGTTGGTCTCCGTTAGAGATACATGGATAAAATCAGGTGCTACCGGTTCGGTCAAAGCCCCGTCTTCCAAAGCCTCCAAATAGGATTTAACACTGGTCAAGGGGGTCCGCAATTCGTGGCTGACATTGGACACAAACAAACGGCGCTCCCGTTCCTCCTTCTCCTGCTCGGTTGTATCATGTAAGACTGCAACCAAGCCCGAAACAAAGCCACTTTCACGTCTGACCAGGGCAAAACGAACCCTGAGACTGAGGTACTCACCATTGGCATCCTGGCTATCAATGGTATCCACTGGAGTTTCGACAATCAGTTGGCGTAGGTCATAGCGATCCTCAATTTTTAATAACTGTAAGATCGGTTGCCCCAGGGCAGCTTCTTCACTGCCCCCCAACATCCGGCAGGCCATGTCATTAATCAGGGTAATATCCCCCCGTCGATTGGTCGCTAGAACCCCATCCGTCATATAGGATAGGACACTGGATAGACGCGTCGTCTCCTGCTCCAAATTTTCCTGGGTCAGACGAATCACATCCGACAAATCATTGACGGATGTGATGAGCTCCCGAATATCTGGACTTTGCGAGTCCAGCTCCAAGCGATTATACTGACCGGCAATCAGTTCTTCTATTTTCTCATTTAATTTGCGAATTTTTTGGCTGTCTTTTCGATTTTCATAAGCCAAAAGCGCCACAACAATGATAAAAGAAACAACAATCAGGCCAAAAATAATATCGCTGGTAAAGAGAAAATCGCGAATCTTAATGATCATGGCGGATATAGTAGCCGACACCTCGGCGCGTGAGAATGTATTCCGGACGACTTGGATTATCTTCGATCTTCTCCCGCAGGCGGCGGATGGTTACATCGACAGTTCGAACATCCCCAAAATAGTCATAGCCCCAGACTGTCTCCAAGAGATGTTCCCGGGTCATCACCTGCCCCACATGAGACGCCAGGTGTAAGAGCAATTCAAACTCACGGTGGGTTAGTTCTAACTCCTGGTCCCGTTTGTGAGCCACAAAGGCTTCCGGGAAAATCCGTAAATCGCGAATCACCAATTCACTAGGTTTGCCGGCCTCTTCTTCTTGGGCATCGGCCATCAACTCGGTCCGGCGCAGAACCGCCTTAACCCGAGCTAGTAATTCACGATTGGAAAAAGGTTTGGTCACATAGTCATCTGCTCCAATTTCGAGGCCAATCACCTTATCAAACTCGGAATCTTTTGCCGATAGCATGATAATCGGAATATTGCTGGTCCGGCGAATGGTCTTGGCTACTTCCAAGCCATCAATCTCCGGCAACATCAAATCCAAAATCACAATATCCGGCTGTTCCGCTTCAAAAACTTCCAAGGCTGCTTGACCATCAAAGGCCGTCACAACCTCATAGCCTTCCTTGGTCATGTTAAATTTTATAATATCGGAGATGGGTTTTTCATCATCTACTACTAAAATTTTCTTCATATAGATCCACCTTTCTCGATCCTCTCATCATTATACCAAAAAAGAGACTAGAACTTTCCTTCTAGCCTCTTTTTATCCCCTTCTTAGAAAGAAGATGGGTCTACTTTGATACCAACACCTTGTGTAGTTGTGATGGTTACGTTTGTCATGTAAGTACCTTTAGCTGTAGCTGGTTTCGCTTTAACCACTACGTCATGGAAAGCTTTGAAGTTTTCAACCAATTTATCAGCATCAAAGGATACTTTACCGATGATTGCTTGAACGTTACCAGCGCGGTCTGCACGGTAAGTGATTTTTCCACCTTTAGACTCTTCAACTGCTTTTGCAACATCCATTGTTACAGTACCAGTTTTAGGGTTTGGCATCAAGTTACGTGGTCCAAGGACACGTCCAAGACGTCCAACAAGAGCCATCATGTCAGGTGTTGCAACAACCACGTCGAAATCTAACCAACCACCGTTGATTTTTTCAACAAGGTCTTCTTCACCTACAAAGTCAGCACCAGCAGCTTTTGCTTCTTCAGCTTTTGCTCCACGCGCAAATACCAAGACGCGTTGAGTTTTACCAGTACCGTTTGGAAGAACCATCGCACCACGGATTTGTTGATCCGCTTTTTTAACGTCGATGTTCAAGTTGTAAGCAACTTCTACAGTTGCATCAAATTTTGCAAAGTTTGTTTCTTTCGCAAGTGCTACAGCTTCTTCTACGCTGTATGCTTTTGTGCTGTCGATTTTTTCAAGAGCAGCACGTAGTTGTTTGCTTTTTTTAGCCATTTTCTATTCTCCTTGTTTAGTGGTTCAATCGATTTTCATCTCCCACGTCACTCATCGAACTGATGAAGTCTTGCGGGTTTTGGGTGTTATTGATTAGTCAACAACAGTGAATCCCATAGAACGAGCAGTACCTTCAATCATACGCATTGCTGCTTCAACAGACGCTGCGTTCAAATCTGGCATTTTAGTTTCAGCGATTTCTTGTACTTGAGCACGTGTAACAGTTGCTACTTTTTCAGTGTTTGGAGTACCAGAACCTTTTTCAACTCCTGCAGCTTTCTTAAGAAGAACAGCAGCTGGAGGTGTTTTTGTTACGAATGTAAATGATTTATCTTCATAAACAGAGATAACAACAGGGATGATCATACCAGCTTGATCAGCTGTACGAGCGTTAAACTCTTTGGTGAATCCCATGATGTTAATACCTGCTTGACCAAGCGCTGGACCAACTGGTGGAGCTGGTGTTGCTTTACCGGCAGGGATTTGCAATTTAACAATATTTTCGACTTTTTTAGCCATTTTTTAAATCCTCCTTTGTGGTTTTGGCGGTAAGATAAGTTTTTTACCTCCCACAAGTATGCGAATCGCATACCTTCTTAGTATACAGCTTTTTGGAAAAAAAGCAAGCGAAAAGTTCAGTTCTTTTTTAATTTTTTGCCCAAAAAAGACTTTCCGTGTTAAAATCCCGACTTTATCACCTAAAAATAGACAAAGACCAGCTAACCCCTTGTGCCCCAAGGGATTTGGCTAGTCTTTTTTCTTATTTGGGTGTTGTATATGGAGCCTTAGCGTAGTTTTTTAGCTC
>NZ_JACBXX010000155.1 GCF_013415245.1 Streptococcus danieliae
TCTATCTGTAATTCCGAGTAATTCTGTGGTATTATAAATAAGTTCCATATGATTCTCCTAATGTTGGTTTGGTCACTATTCATTATAGGTCATATGGGGCTTTTTTTGTACCTCAAAAAGCCCTATATGACCTATTTTGGGTCGTTACCCACTATAGAAATTATAGAGCCGAAATCCGGAACCCCGATTGAAATACCCGCTCTAGAGCTGCATCTGGGAGCCGAAACCAAGCTCCGCTATACAGGGCTCCAATTGCAGGTTCAAGGGCTAGAAGAGCCTATCCCAGCGCTCCTGCAGCTCTTAGGACTCGACCAAGTCGACAGACACAAAAAGAGCGAGGTTTTTAACCCGGTATCTACTAGAGACAGACCATCGATTGAGCCATTTTCAACCAATCAGACCTCCTCATTCTTGACCAGCGGTTTCTGCCCTATATCTTCAAGAGCTAGTCAAGCAGACTTGTTCTCCGCTTCTTCCTTATCCTCATTTTCTATATTCTAGGTTACCGCACCGAATCCTATAGCGTCATGATCGCAAGTAAGAAAAAACGGTTCTTTTTCTCTTGTGTGGAATTCCTGAAAACCGATAGTCATGGAATTTGATAATTGTAGCTTTTTAATGACTGTACCCTGGCTTCTTTCCAATTTTCTACCATTTGTCAACCATTTTTTCTAAAAATTAGCCAATTTATTTGGCACCTTGAATTGTCAACTCAAGTATTTTTAAAACCTATCCCATCAAATCTTTAACTGCGGACAACGGAAGAGAATTTAATCGTTTATCTGAGGTATTCTCTCCTGAAAACATCTATTATGCTCATCCTTACTCATCTTGGGAAAGGGGAACAAATGAGAATCATAATCGATTAATCCGCAGATGGTTGCCAAAAGGCACAAAGAAAACGACTCCCAAAGAAGTCGCTTTTATCGAAAATTGGATTAACAATTATCCTAAAAGATGTTTGGGTTACAAGTCACCGAATGAATTTCTTATAGGTGGCTAACTTGAACTTGAAATTTACCGCACTTGAATTGTCAACTCAAGATTACAAAAAAGTTGCATGGAGAGCAAGCTTTCCACACAACTTATTATAGAACCTCAAAATCTGGGAACCTTTTTTCTTTATACTCTCTATGAGTAGAAGAATCTCCCTAATCACTTAGAGACTCTTAAAGAAAAAAGAATTCTAAAACGTAGATGATAGACAGATGAAGCGGATATACTATATAAAATAAATATTTTTCCCACGGTCGGCCATGACCTCCCCGCTGTCCATTATAAGCAGCAAGTAGGGGAATCGCTAAAACTTGCATCCATTGATTATCATAGGCTAGATAAGTCCATAGATTCGGATAAACCTCAGCCAAGATCGAATAATTTAGAATTGCTTTAATCCCTAAAAAAAATGAACTTATCCCTAACATGAGGATTGCCACCCTTTTAGAACCAGGAAAAAAAGCAAGAATCAAACCAAGAGGCATTAGATAAACACCTCCTTCTGTCACTAAGGTAACGAGTATTAGGGGAGCTAAAAGCAATAATCTAAACCAAACTCCTTCTCCCTTCTTAATTTTCTCAATCAAATAAAATAGTAGAAAAAAGCAAGCTAGAGTTAAAAAAATATTATTGCCATTCAACAAGAACCACAAGTCTATTTCTTGTGTCAAAGGATTTCTGTAGTTCCCGATGATTCCATTATGCAAGAGCGTTATAATGAGCATAGAGCCAGCTCCAGCTAAGAGACGAAAGAAATAAGCTTTTCGATTCGATGTATAGCGAAATCCCTCCATCAACAAAAATAGGAAAAGCGGTGCAACAAATCGACCCAGCCAAGAAACCCAGAAAGGAAAACCAAGAATCGAACCAAAATGCGTAGTAACATGATCTAAGACCATCCCGATTAGAGCTACTATTTTTAGCTGAAAACCGGTTAATTGACCTTTAAACATACATCTCTCACTTTTTCTTTCAATATAAAAAATCAGCTAGAAAAAAAGGGTATCCTAATTCTTTTCTAACCGATTTTAGCTAGGAATGACTACGCATCTTCGAACTTTTCGTGATTCTTGTCGTAGTAATCAATTAAGCCCAATGCTGTCTCAAAAGAAATATTCTTTACTTGTGCGCGGCCTTGAGCTAGAGCAATAATAGACATTTCGCGGGCGTTGGTTTCTTTTGAAATGCGATAACCCGTGATCTTTTTGTCACGTACCCAGCCTACTACTGTCTCGACTTTTTCAAAGTTAGACTTAGACATGTTATCCTCCCTATTTTATTATCTCCAGACATTTATTGTAAATCATTTTAGACAGCTTGTCAATTAAATTTCAAATAATTCCCAACAGATTCAAGTAAGCTGTCGTATTTATTCAATTTTTTGAAACAAAAACTTGAAAACAAAAGCTAAAATGTTTTTACATACGATTTATGAAAAAATCAATCTGCTCTTGTCAAGCAATCCTCTGTTTCCTTTCCTACTATATCAAAGTCAGCCTGTTTATTCAAGTAAAAAGCTCATTAAAAATGGAAAAAACTCGAAAAGAGATCTTTTCGAGGCATATCCTTTATTCAGCTGAGAAAATATAAGGATAAACTGGCTGGTCACCTGGGAAGATTTCGACTTCCAAATCTTCAAACTGGCTTTCCAGTTTCTCTTGCAGTTGCTCCGCAAATTCTTCAGAACCTTCTTCTCCAACATAAATGCTAAAGATTTCCTTGTCTGCCAAATCCATTTTCGCAAACATCAGGTCTAAAGCAGTTTCAAGGTCGGCATCAGAAGCGACAATTTTTCCTTCGACCATCGCTAGGAAGTCATTTTCACGGATTTCCAAGCCATCAATGGTTGTATTCCGAACCGCATGGGTAACAGAGGCTGAGACAACCTCTGTTAGCGACTCTGTCATCCGCTCCTGATTTTCCTCCAAGCTGCGGCTTGGATCAAAGGCAAGAAGGCTGGTCAAGCCCTGAGGAGCTGTCCGGCTTTCAACAACTGCTGCGGCTTCCTCAACCACTTCTGCAGCCGATTGTGCTGCCATGAAAATATTCTTGTTGTTAGGGAGAAGAATCACTTGGTCGGCATTGACTTCTTCAATGGCTTTGACGAAGTCCTCTGTCGACGGGTTCATGGTCTGACCGCCTTCGATGACATAGTCCGCACCTGATGCTCGGAAAATCTCCGCCATTCCTTGACCTGCCACGACGGCAACGATAGCATACTCCTTGCGAGGACCTTTACTGTCTGTAGCTTGGGAGCTTTCCTTTTCAACTTGAGCTTCGTGCTGGTTGCGCATATTGTCAACTTTTACTTTGACCAAAGAACCATATTTAAGACCTTCTTGCATCACCAAACCTGGGTCTTCTGTATGCACGTGAACCTTGACAATCTCATCGTCATTGACAACGAGAAGTGAATCTCCGAGATCATTTAGATAGTTGCGGAATTCTTCGTAATCAAAGTCTTGAACATAGGTTGGACCTTGCTTAAGGGCCACCATGATCTCCGTACAGTAACCGAAGGTAATGTCTTCCGTCGCAACATGGCCAGCAACAGACTTATGGTGCTCGGCATTGATCATCTCACCCATCATCGCTGGCGTGGCTTTAAAGTCCTCAGAAGCCATATAGTCGCCGTTGAGGGCAGACAAAAAGCCTTCGTAGATAAAGACAAGGCCTTGTCCGCCAGAGTCCACAACACCCACTTCTTTCAAAACAGGCAGTAGATCCGGTGTCTTAGCCAAGGCAGCCTTTGCCCCTTCAAGAGCGGCTTCCATGACCTCTACCGCATCATTACTGCTTTCAGCCTTCTTAACCGCTCCAATCGCAGCTCCACGAGAAACCGTGAGGATAGTTCCTTCAACGGGCTTCATAACTGCCTTATAAGCAACTTCAACACCGGACTGGAAGGCATGAGCCAAGGCAGCTCCGTCCAACTCCTCTAGATCCTTAACACCTTGAGAGAAACCACGAAATAATTGTGAAGTGATAACTCCTGAGTTTCCACGGGCACCCATCAAGAGCCCCTTGGCAAAAATGTTAGCTACTTCAGCTACTGTCTGAGCTGGCTTATCCGCCACCTCCTTGGCACCATTTTCAATGGTCATTCCCATATTGGTCCCTGTATCACCATCTGGAACAGGGAAGACATTCAATGAGTTTACATATTCAGCTTGATTGGTCAAACGAGTGGCAGCTGCTTGGACCATTTCTTGGAATAAACTGGTTGTAATATTGGCCACGACTACTCTCCTACAATTTTAATATTTTGAATATAAACATTAACGGCTTTCGCAGTAATGCCGAGTTGATTTTCCAGACTAAAGGTCACGCGCTCTTGAATGTTGCGTGAAACCTCACTAATCTTGGTCCCATAACTGAGGACGGTATACACATCAACTTCGATATCACCTGCCTCATTGCTCCGAACCACAACTCCCTTGGAGTAGTTTTCCCGACCTAGAAGGGCCTGGAAATTGTCTTTAATGGCATTTTTACTCGCCATTCCAACCACACCAAAAATCTCCGTCGCTGCACCACCAACAATGGTCGCAATGACATCATCGGTCAATTCAATCTGACCATCACGGGTATTGATTTTTACTGTCATCTCATTCCACCTCAATTTATTTATAGCCTATTTTACCACATTTTCTGATAGGTGTACAAACGCAGGCCAGCTGTCAACTCCTGTCAAAACAGCAACAAAAAAGGAGATTGGAAATCCAACCTCTTTTTCAACTATTTATTAAACGCGTTCAACTTTACCTGATTTAAGCGCACGAGCTGAAGCCCAAACCTTTTTCGGTTTACCGTCAACCAAAATTGTAACTTTTTGAAGATTTGGTTTAACAGCACGTTTTGTTTTGTTCATCGCATGAGAGCGGTTATTACCAGATACAGTTTTACGACCTGTAAAATAACATACTTTTGCCATCTTGTCATTCCTCCTATTTAGTTTTAAGGGTTCTACACCACATACCGTAAAATATTACCATACTTTCCATTATTTGGCAAGGTATCAACTCATCTTTTTCCAATTTTTCTCCCTAAGAAGACCAATCCTTCTGCTAAAACAAAACCAAGGGCCAAGGAAAAACAAATAAGCAAGGTTCTGACAAAAAAGGACTGCCCCTGCAAAACATCCCCCTGGGCAAAATAACGCATGGACGTAGCAATGGTGCCCCCAGGGACCAGGGAAATCATACAGGGAATGGATAGGATATTGACCGGTGTCCCAATGCGTTTGGCAAACACATTGGACAAGACACCAATCATCAAACTAGCCACCAAATTAGCCAACCAAATCCCACCAGTCAAGTCTAGAATCAGCAAATAGGCAATCCAGGCCAGACCACCGGTCAGAGCTGAACTCAACAAGGTCTGGCGCGGAGCATTAACCATCATGCCATAGCCCAAACTCCCACACAGACTCAACAGAAAGCCTAAGAAAAAGCTCATCATTCACCTCCTAGACCAAAGCCTGAAACAAGAGATTGGCCATCATTACCCCACCGCCAATCGACGTCGCAATCAGTAGGGCATTCACAGCTCGCACCAATCCTGAAATGGTATGGCCTCCCAAAAGCTCCCGCAAGGAGTTGGTCAGAGCCACCCCAGGAACCAGGGGCATCAGGGAAGAAATCAGAAGCACTTCAAAGGTCTGACCCCAGCCTAGATGGTAAAAACTATTGGTCAGCATCGAAATCACAAAAGCGGACAAACCAACAGCCAAATAAGGGGGAACCATCAAACGACTCGCCTCACGGTTCAAAAAATGGGCAAAAATCCCTAGGAAAAAGGTCAATAAGAAATCAGAGAAGGGAGCCAAGTCAACCAAGTTGGGAGCCATAGATACAAAACCAGCCCCTAGATACTGCTGCCAAAGAGGAAAATGCGGCACTCCTTGAGAGAGCCGCCCTACCTCCAAGGCAAAGCTTTCAAAATCAATCTCCCCTTGGGAAAGTTGACGGGATAAATGGTTGAGGTCATGAACCATCTGCAGGTCAACCTGGTAACGAGGAACCTTGACCACGTAAGAGCGCCCACTTTCTTGATTCACCAATAAAATCGAAGTCATCGTCACATGACAAATCACAGGAACCCCAACAGCCTTCCCTACATAATCAATCGTTGACTCTACACGTCCCGTCTCGGCCCCACTGGACAACATTAAATAGGCAAATTGACCTGTAACTTCCAGTAGCTCTTTTTCCTGCATGACCCCACTCCACCTTGTCTTTTATTTTTGTGCCGCTTGAATCAAACCTGCAAATAGCTGATTCATCAGAGGGACGGAAGTATGAAGCATTTCTGGATGCCATTGAACCCCCAAATAGAAGGGATACTCTTCATGCTCAATCGCTTCTACAATCCCATCCGCTGAAAAAGCTGTTGCCTTAAAACCTTGCCCCAACTCACGAACGGCTTGGTGGTGGAAGGTATTGACCATTACATGATTTTCCCCCATAAGCTCGTGCAACTGACTACCTTCTTCAATATCTACCAGGTGGGTCACTAGCTCTAGAGAATGTCCCTGAAGATGCTTGATTTCAACATCTTTCATATAGGAAAGGTCTTGCCAAAGACTACCACCGTGTAAGACATTCATGACCTGCATCCCACGGCAAATCCCTAGCACAGGAATCCCTTTTTCCAAGGCTTTTTCAACCAAAAGCGAATCGAACCAGTCCCGCAATTCCCAGGTTTCACCAATTTTTTGCATAGGTTCTTCCCCATAATATTGAGGCGTTACATCATGACCACCAGATAGAATCAAGCCATCTAGCTGTTCGATATAGGTTGATAGAACTTCTTCATCATCAACAACCGGTAAGATAAAAGGAATCCCTCCATTTTGAAGGACCGACTGCACATAATCTTCATTGACATAGGCCCGTCGATAGCCTTCAGAAGAACCATAATTGGTCAACAGAACACTTCCCGAAATTCCAATAAGAGGTTTTTTCATGTCACTTACTCCTTATTTTCTGAAAAAATTATTCCTTATCATACCACTTTCTATTCTATTTTGAAACAACTCTGATTCCTACTGCTATTTGAGCCTTCGACTGGTACTTCTGGAGCGGATTTTAGGCGTCGTACTGCCGCAAAAATTGCGACAATTTCGCCAAGCCCTGTTCTAAAATATCGGTCTGCGTACAGTAGCCCAAGCGGGCATAACCAGGTCTATCAAAGCGGTTGCCAGGTACCAGAAGCACTCCCTGCTCTTTCAAGAGTCGGATACAGAAGGTCTCAGTGTCCTCAGGAATGTCCAACTTGATAAAAGACGTCGAAACATGCCGGGGAAAAATGACTGAAACCCTTGGTTCCTGCGCCACCCATTTTTTGACCAGCTCGAGATTGCGATAGACAATCGAACGATTCCGATCCAGCACCAAATCCCGATGACGGAGGACATGGGTTGCCAGAAAATCATCAAAAACACCGGCACAAATCATGGTATAATCCCGATATTTCCGGAATCTGTCCGACAGTTCCGCATTCGCAACTATCCAACCCACACGAACGCCGGGAACAGAATAGGTCTTAGACAAGCTGTTAGTGGAGATTCCCCTTTCATAGAGATCCACAATAGCTGGCACCTCCAGCCCCTCTTCCAAGGGTTGGTAGACCTCATCTGCCAAGATATAAGCTCCCACCTCACGCGCAATCTTCACCAATTCCTCCAAGTAAACCCGGTCCATGATGGCTCCCGTTGGATTATTGGCATTGTTGATGCAAATCAACTTAGTCTGGGGCCTAATCAAACTCCGTAACTCCTCTAGAGACGGGAGCCAACCCTGCTCCTCCTGAATCTGCCAGAGACTGACCTCAGCCCCAAAGGACCGTGGAATATCCACCAATTGCTGGTAGGTTGGATACATGGAGATCACATGATCTCCCGGCTCCACCAAAGCATACAGAGCCAAATGATTGGCCCCCGTAGCTCCATTGGTTTGGAGAATTTGAGTTGGTTGAACCCCTTGGTAGAGTTTGGCCACTTCCTCCTTGAACTCGGGCGACCCTTCGATCCACCCATAGTTCATCGTTTTCCCTAAAACCTGGGCTAACTGAGTTTTCTTATCCCCATCTCCCAGCTCTAGAATCTCGTCCAAGGTCATCGACGCGATGGATGACCCCGCAATATCATAAATGGCATCATTCTCCCAGACATTTAGCCATTCCTCAACCCCAAATGCTTGAATGTCCATCATTTTTCTCCTTTTTTCCTATTATAAAAGAAGGAAGTAGGATTGTGCAATCTACTTCCTTCAAAAAATTTAAATCGTAATCGCTCCACTAAAGAGCCTGAATAAAGCAAGACCTGCACCGGTCACAATCAGGATAAGTAAGATTCGCTCACTGCCTGTAAAAATCTGCTGGACAGGAATCCCCTTGGCTTTTCGCGCCTGCATATACAGGACAATCCCTAGTAGGTAAACAATCAAACAAAGCAAGAAATAGTCAATTCCTGAAGCCCAAATAGCCCAAACATAGAAGAGGGTTCCAAGGATTCCAATCACCAATTGCTTGGTCTCCTTAAATTGCACCGAGAGCTTCACTTGGTAGAGGGTCACATAGAGCCAGGACACAAAAATAGCAGCTGTACACAAGGAGTAGGCAAATTGATAAGCCTGATCCGTAAACAAGAGGGTAAACATAAAGGCCTGGGTAAGAGCGGTCATAAAGAACAAGGAGTAGGTTGGAGACCCCGCCTCATTCAACTGACCGAACCGTTGCGGTAATAGTTCCCGATTAGCCATGACCAAAGTTGTTTCAGCCGGCAACATAGTCCAAGACAACCAAGAACCAAAAATGGAAACAATCAGAGCTAGGTTGACCAAAATAGGAAACCATTGGCCCACATGATCCACCAAAATATAGCCCATGGAAGGCGTTGCCAAATTCGCAATCTGTTCCTGACTCATAATCCCATAAGGCAGAATCGAAGCCGAAACATAGATAATCATAAGACCAATCAGACCCCAAACAGTCGATTTGCCAATAATGGCTTTACTTTGAGCCCGATCACTCATCATGGCTGCCCCTTCAATCCCAACAAAGACCCACATAATCACAATCATCGAACCCGAAACCTGTTCCATAATCGGCCCCAGTTCAAAGGCGCCTGAAGGTGTTCCCCAAAAATGACTAACAAAGGTATTCCAATCAAAAAAGAGGATGGCAAGAACAATGTAAAGTCCCAAGGGAATCAGTTTACACAAGGTAATGATCGTATTTAGCGAAGCTGCCCCTTCAATTCCCCGATTGACTAGGAAGAAGAGACCCCACAAGACCAGCGAAGCCACCCCAATAGACAGAGGATTATTGCCTTCACCAAAAATGGGTAGAAAGCGACCAATCGTTTTCATCATAATCGTCGCAAAGGCAACATTACCTAGCCAAGCCGAGAGCCAATAACCCCAACCACTGATAAAGCCTGAAAAAGGCCCAAAACCACTCTCCGCATAGTCAACAATCCCTGTTAATTCTGGTTTTTTACGGCCAATATTAACAATGGACAGACACAAGGCCAAGACCCCAATACCAGCAATCAGCCAAGCCAGCAGAGCCCCACCTGGAGCAGCGGCGGCCGCCATATCCGTTGAAATCGCAAAAATACCCGAACCAATAGAGGAACTAATAATCAAAGCTGTCAGGGCCAGAACCCCTAATTTTTTCTTCTCTTCTGACATCCTTATTCTCCCTTTCCAAGGGCGACTTGGGATAAAGATGAACTCCCACTCTATCCCAGCTCAACCACTAGCCTTTAACGATAATAGTGCCACTATCGCTTTCAATCAAAGCTCCAAGATTTTCCAAAGATGTAATCACAGCCTTGGACTCTGGCTTATGAGTAACAAAAGCAAGGGCTGCTTGGACCTTTGGAAGCATGGAACCTGGCGCAAAATGTCCTTCTTGCATATAGCTTTCAAGCTCTGCCACAGTTACCCGTTCCAATTTCTTTTGATCCGGTTGATTGTAGTTTACAAACACCGAATCAACTCCGGTCAAAACAATAAATAGGTCTGCATCCACTAACTCGGCCAAAACCTGAGAAGCGAAATCTTTGTCGATAACCGCTTCAACACCCCGTAGCTGACCATCCTCTTCTTGGATCACCGGGACGCCACCACCGCCAGCGGCAATGACCAGACCACCAGCTTCTAAGAGGCTACGGATAGAGCCAATTTCCTTGATGCCAATCGGCTTCGGCGATGCGACAACCTTCCGCCAACCACGACCAGCATCTTCCTTAAAGGTCGCTCCAGTCTTCTCAGCCTCCGCTCTGGCTTCCTCCTCTGAGTAAAAAGGGCCAATCGGTTTTGAGAGATTTTCAAAGGCTGGATCCGCCTGATCCACCACAACTTGAGTGATAACTGAAACAACCTCTTTGTCAATCCCGGCCTTGCTCAATTCATTTTCCAAAGCATTTTGCAGCCAAAAACCAATCGACCCTTCCGTCATTGCAACCAAGGTATCCAGCGGGAAGGCTGGATTTTTCTCTGAATCTGCTGCCAGGTTCTGTAACAAGAGATTCCCAACCTGGGGACCATTGCCATGGGTGATAATCAATTCATCTCCATTTTTAACCAGCTTTACCAAATGCTTCGCCGTCTCCACCAAGGCTGCTTTTTGGGCTGCTGCCGATGGATCTGAGGATAGGATAGCGTTCCCCCCTAAAGCCACAACAATTTTACGCTTTGCCATACATCATTCTCCTTCTTTCTAGAAAAAAGAGGGTCAGGCTAAGGCTAGCCCCACCCTCTAAGGAATCGTTTAAACTTTCGGAATAAAGAGATTACCCAAGGTTGCTGCCATCACAGCCTTGATGGTGTGCATCCGGTTTTCAGCCTGGTCAAAATGACGGGCATGTGGGCCACGGAAGACCTCATCGGTAACTTCCATTTCTGCCACCCCAAATTTCTCAGCCACATCTTTTCCGTAGACGGTATTGGTATCGTGGAAGGCTGGTAAGCAGTGGAGGAAGATGAGGTCCTCCTTACCGGCCAAGTCAACCAAGTCCTGGTTGACCTGATAAGGTTTCAACAAGGCAACCCGCTCTTTAAACTTGTCTTCTTCCCCCATTGATACCCAAACGTCGGTATAAAGCACATCTGCACCTGGGATAACCTCCGTTGCCTGGTCACTAATCAAAATGTCGGCACCAGATTCCTTAGCAAAAGCTTCGGCCAATTCCATAACTTCTTGGGCTGGGAAGAGTTCTTTAGGGGAGAAGATCCGGACATTAACACCCAAAATAGCCCCGGTTACCAAGAGGGAATTAGCCACATTGTTCCGGCCATCGCCACAATAAACAAGGTTGATACCTGCTAAACGACCGAAGTTTTCCTTAACGGTCAGATAATCTGCTAACATTTGCGTTGGATGCCAAGCATCGGTCAAACCATTCCAAACAGGTACACCGGAGTATTCAGCCAATTCTTCCACCATCTCTTGACTGAATCCACGGAATTCAATCCCATCAAACATCCGTCCCAGTACTTTAGCCGTATCCTCAGTCGACTCTTTTTTCCCTAGTTGGATATCATTAGCTCCCAAATATTCTGGATGGGCACCTAGATCCACTGCCGCAACGGTGAAGGCTGCACGCGTTCTGGTTGATGTTTTTTCAAACAAGAGGGCAATATTTTTCCCTTCTAGGTAACGATGAGGAATGCCCCGTTTTTTCAAATCTTTCAAGTGGGCTGAAAAATCAATCAGATATTCTAACTCAGCGCGTGTAAAATCTTTTTCTGCTAGAAAACTACGGTTTTGAAATACTTGTCCCATGTCTTTTTCCTTTCTTAAGCTAAATCTTCTCGTTCAAATGGCATCGACATACAGCGAGGCCCACCACGACCGCGAACTAACTCACTGCCACCAATCTTAATCAAACGAAGGCCTTTTGATTCCAAAATAGCATTGGTAATGGTGTTTCGTTTGTAAACAACCACTACACCAGGAGCGACCGTCAGGGTGTTAGAACCATCGTTCCATTGCTCCCGACCTGCAGCAACTAGACTGTCGCCACCACAGCGAATCAAGTCAACGGCTTCGAGACCAAGTGCCGCTGCCAAGACTTCATCCAAAGGACCAAATTCTTGCTCGATGTGCAATTGCCCCTCTTCATAGGTAACGGCGTAGACCTTCAAGTCTCCTTCAATCTCAGGATGAATCGTAAACTTATCATAGTCCACCATGGTAAAGACTGTATCGAGATGCATAAATTTCCGATTATTGGCAAACTCAAAGGCGAGCACTTTCTTGAAACCTAAATTTTGTTCAAAAATATTCACCAAGAGTTTTTCAATGGAGGCTGCATCCGTCCGTTGGGAAATCCCTACAGCCAAGACATCTTTGGACAAGACCAACTCATCTCCACCTTCAATCCGGGTGGTCTCATCCCGAGAATAGACCAAGGGAACTTTATTGCCCCCGTAAACTGGATGGTGTTGGAAAATGTACTTGCCATATAAGGTTTCCCGGTTCCGTGTTTCCGCATACATATGGTTGAGGGAAACTCCGTGCCCCATGGTCGCAAATGGATCCCGCGTAAAGTAAAGATTGGGCATGGGATCAACCGCAAAAGGATAATTGGACTCCACTAAATCAGTCAAGCCCCGCTCTGCTTCCGTCAAGTCTGGTAACTCTGCTTTTTGCACCCCAGCCATGGTCTTGTCAATCAATTCTTTCGGATCTTCAATCGCTAAAAGTAGATCCCTAACAGCCTTTTTAGTAGCCCGACCCCGGATATTGGCCTCATCCAGGTACTCCTCAATAAAGGCCTGACGCACGTCATCATCTACCAAGGATTCCGCCGCCAACTGTTCGAGGTAGAGAACCTCAACCCCTTCATCCCGTAATTTTTGTGCAAACTCATCATGCTCCCGCTGAGCCTCCTCCAAGAACGGAATATCATCAAACAACATGCGCTCCAAGTAGTCTGGCATCAGATTTTCCAACTCCTTACCCGGCCTGTGGAGCATCACCTTTTTCAGACGACCAATCTCTGAAAACACCTTGATCGGTTGTGCTTGAGCCATATGTCTACCTCTTTTCTTTTGATTTGGTAACTTTATTGTAAGCGATTACCCGTTTTTCAATTAGATGAAATCGACAATTGAAAAGACTGTTTTATCACATAAATTTAGGTTAATACTCATTTAAAATCAAAAGTTGAAAAATAATGGATGCTTAGTTTTGAAATACAACAATATAAAACCACTACGTATCTAGAAAGGACCTTGTCCATTCTCTATTCACAATGGATTTTAAGGTTTGG
>NZ_JACBXX010000139.1 GCF_013415245.1 Streptococcus danieliae
CTCACTTGTTGTAAGACTTGCCCTCGCTTGATTTCGTTATTGATTGTTTGAGGAGCTCTTCCAAGTAGGCGAGCAATTTCTCGATTGGATTTTCCTTCTTTGTTCCATCGTTCAATGTAGCGACGATCATTAATTGTCAAATGTTTTCCTTTTGTTGTATAATTGTTTTGCATCTCTGTGCCCTTCCTTTTGTTTGTGGTGAACAACAAGTATAGCACGGAGGTGTTTTCTTATACCTTACAAAAGGATTTCATTTGACAACAGGGACTTTTGAAGCTGTTTTGAGGGCTAAACCAAGGCTATCATTAGCCTTGGCCAATTAGCCTAACAGCTCCAAACCTATTATCAAATGAAATCAGACAACTCATCAGAATGAGTTGTAGTACTTATCTAGCAGATAGGATGGGTGGCTAACTTCATTTTAAAATTTTTGCTTATGTTTCATTTTTCTGAAAAACAGGCTCTTTCATTCCGAAAAAGCCTGTGTATTTTCATTATTTACTTGTTTTTTTGAAGTAACCGTAAAGAACACCAGAGACCACTGCTCCAATTAAAATGAAGACAAGGTACAACAGGGGATTTGAAGTAAGGGCGACAACAAAGATTCCACCATGAGGAGCCATCAATTTGATGCTAGCCAAGCCAACCAAACCACCGGCTAGGGCAGATCCGGCCACAAAGCTGGGAATCGCCCGCGCTGGATCAGCTGCTGCAAATGGAATCGCACCTTCGGTGATAAAGGAGAGACCCATGATAATATTGGTCAAACCAGAATTCCGCTCTTCTTCCGTAAATTTGTTTTTAAAGAGTAGGGTTGCCACAAAGATGGCCAAAGGAGGAACCATACCACCGGCCATAACGGCTGCCATAACAACAGAGCCACCAGTTGCGACACTAGCTGCCAAGGTTCCAGTTCCAAAGATATAAGCGGCCTTGTTGAAAGGTCCTCCCATATCAATAGCCATCATGCCTCCAACAACCAAACCAACTAGGACAGCTGAGCTACCTGACAAACCTTCCAAGAAGTTATTCAAACCAGTATTGATGGCCGCCATTGGGATGTTGACAAAGAGCATGAGGAAACCAGTCAAGCCAATTCCCAAGAGTGGGAAAAGCAAGATTGATTTGATTCCTTCTAAAGAACGTGGCAAGTTGGCCAAGGCTTTTTTAAGGAAATTAACCACATAGCCAGCCAAGAAACCACCGACTAGGGCACCTAGGAAACCAGAAGACACACCGCTTAGGGCTAGACTCGCTTCACCACCAGCTGCGAAGGGAACGTGGCCCCAGGCCGCACCTGATGAAGCCAAGGCACCCGCTACAAATCCGGCTGCCAAGCCAGGTTTTTCCGCAATCGAATAAGCAATATAACCAGCCAAAACTGGAAGCATGAAGCCAAAGGCTGCTCCACCAATCGCCTTAAAGAGGGCTGAAATTTGATGGTAAGATCCCAGGTTGGCCAATTGATCTTGAGGAACACCTAACATTTGGTCAAAGAGGAAGGCTAGGGCAATTAGAATCCCACCACCAATCACAAATGGCAACATCTGACTCACACCACTCATCAAATGTCTGTAGAGGCCAGAGCCACCTGCAGACTCAGCAGCTTTAGCTACATCCTGGCTTGCTTCATAAACTGGTGTCGCTGGATCCAAGGCTAGTTTGATCAATTCTTCTGTTTTCCGGATTCCGTCCGCTACAGGGCGATTTACCAGTGGCTTGCCTGCAAAGCGAGCCATTTCAACCGCCTTATCGGCAGCAATAATGACACCCTTGGCACGCGCAATATCTGCATCTGATAGAGGGTTACCAACGCCACTAGCTCCATTGGTTTCAACTTTGATCCCAATACCCATTTCAGCAGCTTGTTTTTGTAGGGCTTCTTGGGCCATATAAGTGTGGGCAATCCCTGTTGTACAAGCGGTTACTGCAACCAAGAAGTCC
The DNA here is from genome assembly GCF_013415245.1 of Streptococcus danieliae. Lineage (GTDB taxonomy): Bacteria > Bacillota > Bacilli > Lactobacillales > Streptococcaceae > Streptococcus > Streptococcus danieliae_A. The sequence continues at coordinate 1,945 of NZ_JACBXX010000139.1, forward strand.
GCATCTTGATCTACCTCAGCTGCCGGTGCTGCAGTAGCCTCCTCTTGCTGATTAAACAAAGCTAATACTTGCTCTGGACTACTTGCCTGACGCAACTGGGCTGCAAAGCCATCTTGCAAGAGATATTTCGACAAATCAGCCAGGGCTGCCAAATGGGTATCATTGGCTCCTTCTGGTGCCGCAATCATAAAGAAGAGGTCGGTTGGCTGACCGTCCAAACTTTCATAATCCAAACCACTTGCGGATTTGGCAAAGAGAACGACTGCTTCTTTGACTGCCATATTTTTGCTGTGGGGCATGGCAATCCCATCGCCCAAGCCTGTTGAGGTCTGCGCTTCACGTGCCATAATGCCATCTTTGAAAATTTGGAAGTCTGTTACATAGCCATGAGCCACTAAGGACTCAACCATCTCGTTAATCGCTGCTTCTTTGCTTTGAGCTTGCAAGTCCAGTAGCATCACATCTTGTTTCAATAAATCTTGAATGTTCATCGTTTTTCTACCTCCACCTGTTGGTACATTTCCTGAATGTAGTCTGCAGTTGCTAAATCATCTGAGAAGGTAGTAGCCGTTCCACAAGCCACCCCCCATTTAAAGGCTTCCACAGCATCCTGCGTGTCCGCATAAGCTCCTGTGAAACCAGCCACCATGGAATCTCCTGCTCCAACTGAATTCTTGACCTCCCCTTTAATCGGTTTGGCAAAATAGGCCTCCTCGGCTGTCACCAATAGGGCCCCATCGCCAGCCATGGAAATAATAACATGCTGGGCGCCCGCCTGGATTAATTTTTCTGCATACTCCTGGATCTCAGCCAAGTCGCTCAGCTCCCGGTCATAAATAGCTCCCAATTCGTGATTATTGGGTTTAACCAAAAGTGGCTGGTGCTGCAAGGAATCCAACAAGGTCTGCCCTTCAAAATCGCAAACCACTGCCGCACCGGCCTCTCGGGTAAGACCAATCAAATCGCGGTAAATTTCATTCCCGAGATTGGCTGGACTAGAGCCTGCAAAGACAACCACATCGCCAGCCCCGAGACCTGCCAGGAAACTCTTAAGTTCCGCCAAAGCTGTCGGCAAAATTTCCGGCCCTGGTCCATTGATTTCGGTTTCCTGGTCAGCCTTGACCTTGACATTAATACGGGTATCCCCTGCAACTTGAACAAACTGATGGGGGATTCCTTCCTGATCCAAGACATCCGTGATAAATCGTCCGGTAAAACCACCCAGGAAGCCCGTTGCCTGATTGCTTTTTCCTAAGCGCTGCAGGATCCGACTGACATTAATGCCCTTACCCCCTGCAAACTTATCGTCCGACTTCATCCGATTCACCTGTCCCAGCTCTAACTGGTCCAGACGGACAATAAAGTCAATGGAGGGATTAAGCGTTACTGTATAAATCATGCTGTAAGTACCTCTGTTTTCTCTTCTAATCGTTTCATCAAGGAAGATTGGGACGGTGCTATCACCAAGGTCGCAGCCTCAACTCGAGCCACCTTAACAAAAGCAGTCTGATAATACTTAGATGGGTCTGCCAAAACATAGGCCTTTGAGGTATTCTGAAGCACGGCTTTTTTAAGGGCGGCCTCCTCTGGATCAGGAGTATAGTACCAATCCTGATCCAAGCCATTCATTCCCATAAAAGCCCGGTCAAAATTCAAGGCCTGCACCTGCTCCAGAGCTGCTGCTCCGATACAGGCATCGGTTGTTTCCTTAATCTGCCCACCAATCATCAGGGTTGGAACATGCAAGTCCACCAAACGTGCCGCATGGTGAATCGAATTGGTCACAACCCGAACCGCCTTTTGGGCTAAGCCTTCCAGCAAGAAGGCCGTCGTCGTCCCCGCATCAACAAAAATGGTCTCCCCATCCTGGATCTGCTGCAGGGCACAGTTGGCAATGGCCTGCTTTTCAGCCACATGTTTGATGGCTTTTTCTTGCATATTTTCTTCTTGAGACAGAAAGCGAAGATGCTCGGCTCCCCCATGAACGCGTTTTAACAAGCCCTGACGCTCCAGTTCTGCCAAATCTCTCCGAATGGTTGATTCAGATGTCTGCAAAAGCTCTTGCAAATACTCCAGACTGACAAAGCCCTGCCCTCGCAATTCTGCTCGAATCCGATGATGCCGTTCTTCTTTTAGGATAAGAGTCCCTCCTTATGAAATCGATTACAAAATCTATTATACTCCAAAATTTTTCAATGTCAATCAATTTCCTTCAAAAACTCTCACCTCGAGGAAGCCGACTTGTCTATTTTTTTTGATTTTTGATAAAATGAAGGTAGAATTGATAGAAAATTAGAAAATAAAAGGAGATCTCATGTCTGAGATTTATGACATTACCATTGTTGGCGGTGGGCCAGTCGGCCTCTTTGCTGCCTTCTACGCCAACCTTCGGGAAGCCAAGGTTAAACTGATTGATTCCCTAGAGCAACTAGGCGGGCAACCTGCCATCCTCTACCCCGAAAAAACGATTCTCGACCTCCCGGGTTTTCCCTCCATTACCGGCCAAGGGCTCACCGATAACCTGCTGGAACAACTACATACCTTTGAAACAACGATTGGTTTAGGCGAGACGCTGCTCGAGTTGGAACAGCTCGATGGTCACTACCGCTTGGTGACTTCCAAAGGAGACCACCTGTCAAAAACAGTCATTATTGCCATGGGCGGGGGAGCCTTCAAAGCCCGTCCCCTAGAACTGGACGGTGCCGATCAATACGACAATATCCACTACCATGTTCAAAACATGGAACAATTCCGAGACCAAAAAATCGCCATCCTCGGTGGTGGCGATTCCGCAGTCGACTGGGCACTGGCTTTTGAAAAAATTGCTGATACAACCCTGATTCATCGGCGGGACAACTTCCGAGCCTTGGAGCACTCGGTCTCTGACCTCAAAGCTTCTAGGGTCACGATCCAAACCCCCTATATCCCAAGCGGCCTTATCGGCCAAGACACAAGCGTGCGTCACCTTGAAATTACCCATAGCAAAACCAAAGAAAGCAAGCAGCTTGAAGTGGACCATATTTTCGTCAATTATGGTTTCAAATCCTCCATTGGCAATTTAAAAGAATGGGGACTCGACTTGGAACGCCAGAAAATCCTCGTCAATAGCAAGCTCGAGACCAATCTACCAGGGATCTATGCCATCGGTGATTGCTGCACCTATCCCGGAAAGGCAGCCATGATTGCCACTGGCTTCGGTGAAGCTCCTACTGCCGTCAACAACGCCGTCCACTTCATCGACCCAAAACAAAAAATTCAACCCAAACACTCTACAAGTATCTAATATAGTCATTTAGTTTTTAAATAGTATGTTATTGCATCAGTCAAATCGCCTGTCTTTCTAAGCAATTCTGTCACTGCTTTTTTCAAAATAGCCCAACTGTTCTCAATAGGATTCAGTTCAGGGGAATATGGTGGTAAAGGGAGAAAAAAATGACCATTACAAATAGAAAGTTCATCTAAAATCTTCTTAGGATGAAAACTTGCATTGTCCATGACAATAACATGAGGAACCTCCAAAGAAGGCAAGAGCTGGGTCTTAAACCATTCGACAAAGAAAGCACTGGTCATGCTCCCTTGATAAATCATTGGGGCTATAAATCTATGATTCACTTGTCCTGATACAATCGATGTTCGTTTGAACCGACGACCACTAACGCTCTCATAGACTTTCTCACCTCTTGGTGCACGGGCATTTTTACGATAAAGATAAGTATCAATACCTGTTTCATCAATATAAACAATTGGTAAGTGTTCTAAAACTGTCAATGCCTCAATGTAGTTATGAACTTTTTCCGGATCTTGCTCTTTATAGCTAGTCGTCTTTTTTTTTAAAGTAAGATTCGCTTGCTTCAAAGCAGCCCAAACAGAGGGAATACTGCAAGAAAAATGCTCTGCAATCTCCCTTAAAAAGGCATCTGGATTTTCCTCAACAAAGTTTTTTAATTGATCCAAAGGGATTTTTCTAGACTTAGCTACACGCTTTTTACGTTCTAAATGTCCCTGTTCTCGTTGTTGCTTTTCCCAGGTGTATAAAGTATTCGTGCTAATATTAAATAGTTTTGCAGTCTCTTGACGTGTATGTCCCTCTTCTACGTAAGCGAGGACACGTTTTCTAAAATCAATTCCGTATGCCATAAGACAAGTATATCATATACGGTTTATAAGCTAAACGACTATACAAGCCCTAGCCCAGACAAAAAACGACCTAAGATTACATCATCCGAGGTCGTTTTTTATGCTAATACTTTTTCTATTGGCTCTATAATTTCTGTCGAAAAGTGCAAGTATCAGAGACACCTATTGTCAAGCCATTGCCGTGTTGCACTTGACCTGACAATTCACGATTTAATTTTAAAGTGGAAATAGTATAAATTCTAATGCTCTTTCAACAAACTACTCCAATTCCGAGAAACTGACCGCAAAATACTCTTCCACCTCTTGTTGGGTTCCCATTTTCTGATGATAGGAGTCCAAGTAATGAACGTCATTGCTAAGCCGGATACCTGTTTTCAATAAATGCTGGTAGAAATCCAAATAGGGGATGTCGGCCTCGACAGCGCGTTTGATTTCCAAATCAACATCATAGGCGACCTTGCGAAAATCAATCTGAGCCAGACCGGTTTCATCGATTTCCAGCAAGAGGTACTGGGCCCGCAAATCTTGGCGGAGCTGCTTCCAAGGGAAATAGGGCTGGCCAATCGATCCTGGATTTAGGACTAGTTGGCCTTGCGGTGTATAAAACAGCTGTTGGATATGACTATGGGCAAAAATTGCTACATCAGCCTCATCCTCTGCAAAAAGCGCTTCTAGGTCGGCCTGCTCAAAAGGCGGAACCAGCTCCCGTCCCCAATTTTTCTGAGGCAGATGATGGGAGAGATTGAAGCGGAGCGGGCCGACCTGGCGGTGTAGATAAATCGGACGCGCTTGGATGTCTTGGCGTATGGCATCCGTCAAAAACGGATCCAGGTGTTGACTCTGCCGATAGACAAACAAATCCAAGGGACTCTTACGGGGATAATGACCTGCCCTCGCCCCTAGATAGGAATCTTCCCAATTTCCACGGAGGCGGACTGTATAAGGGAGACGCTCCAGAATTTGTAAAATTTCCAGATTAGAGGGGCCTGGCATCAGCTCATCGCCCATCAGCCAGTATTCTTCAACCCCTAGCTGGTCTGCGTCGGCCAGGACTGCCTCTAGACCTGTCAGATTGCCATGAATGTCCCCTAAAACAGCTAGTTTCATTCGGGAATTTCCTCTGCAATCTTATTTAATTTGCGTAAGCGATGGTTGAGACCGCTTTTGGTCAGGGGCGTGGACAGGCTATCTGCTAGTTCTTGGAGCGAATATTCGGGGTGGGCAATCCGCGAACGGGCCACCTCCTGTAGTTCTGGACTCAAACTCTCTAGACCCACATGGTCGATAATTTTACTAATATTGTTAATCGTTTTCATGCTGGCTTTCACAGTCCGGGCAATATTGGCTGTTTCTGCGTTATTGGCCCGGTTGAGGTCATTGCGGGTTTCCCGCATCAGCTTGATCTCTCCCAGTTGCTCCATCGCTTCCAGGGCCCCAATAATGATGAGAAAATCCATTAGGTCTTCCGCCCGCTGAATATAGGTGATCGCCCCTCTTTTTCGTTCTAAGACCTTGGCATCTAACAAAAAATCTTGCATAAGCTGTCGCAAATCTTGAGCATGATCGACATAGACGGACGCGATTTCCAGTTGGTACTGGCCAGAATCCGGATCCCGCATGCTTCCACTGGCCAGAAAGGCGCCGCGTAGATAGGCGCGCGCGGCATTGTCATGGTCCATAATTGAAACCGGAAGGCCGGTTTCCTGCTCAAAAAAGGCGGGGGAGAGGCCTAGGATATCCAATAAATCTTTAACCCCATGATCCATAAAAACTGTATAAACGCGATTTTTACGAAGATTGGTTTTCTGGTGATGCCGAATATCAGAGCGAATAGCAAACCACTCCAAGAGAAACTCATAAATAAAGCGAGCGACCTTGGCATTTTCTGTTGACACCGACAGGGTTAAACCCTCGCGACTCAGCCCCAAGCTACCCGACAGCTTAATCAGAGCTGCCAATTCAGCTGGATGACGATCAGGGAGGGCAAGAATTTCCTCCTTAATCGTAGTCGTAAAACTCATAACTGGCCCTCCTTTCTCTAATGCTTGTGACTGGTTAATTTCATGATTTCTTCAACAACCAGATCGCCATCATGGAAGGCTCCTTTTTTTTTCTAATAGTAGAAAATTCGAAGAGATCACGCGCGGAACCTGGCTAGCCAGAGCCGCAAAATCATGTTCCACCTGCACCAGGTACTCGTCAAATTCATGATCATTCATGTATTCCTGTGGAACCTGGTCGACATTAACCAAAACGGTATCGATAAATGGCTGCCCCAGATGCTGGTGCAAGACACGGACATGTTGAGCATCCGTAAAATGCTCTGTTTCTCCCTTTTGGGTCATAATGTTACAGATATAGACGATTTCCGCCCTGGTTTCCAATAAGGCTTGGCCAATCTCCTCAATCATCAGATTTGGCAAAATCGAAGTAAAGAGGGAACCCGGACCCAGAATCACCATGTCACTGTCGAGAATCGCCTGAACAACATTGCGGCTAGCCTGGGGTTTGGAATCATCATAGGTATTGGTCACATAGACCTGATCAATCATCCCCCGATGTTTGGCAATATGGCTTTCCCCCGCCACTTCTGTCCCATCATCAAAAATCGCATGCAGGGTTAAGGGACGCTCACTGGAAGGATAAATTTTCCCCGTTGTATGCAGCAATTTTGTTAAAAGCTGCATGGCATGGTAGGTCGAACCCTGCATCTCGGCAATCCCTGCAATGATTAAATTACCCAAGGGATGACCTGCAAAGGGACCATCGTCCTCTGCAAACCGGTATTGAAAAATTTTTTCATATAATTTGGGCATGTCTGACATGGCCAAAAGGACATTGCGGAGATCTCCTGGCGGGGTTAACTGCATGTCTTGCCGCAATTTGCCAGAACTGCCACCATCGTCAGCAACCGTAACCACTGCTGTTATGTTCACATCTTGTTTGCGAAGGCTGTTGAGAATCACTGAAATCCCAGTCCCGCCTCCGATCACTGTAATTCGCTTCTTCCTCATGAACGGTTGACGGTTTCCTTTCTGCGATCCTTGTCCCGATGGCTGACGCGGACATTCCAATTTTTAGCCAAATCATCGGCCAAACGACGAGCAAAGGCGACACTCCGATGCTGACCACCGGTACAGCCGATGGCAATGGTCAAAACGGACTTGCCTTCCTTCTGGTATCCCGGCAAAATCGGATTGAGGAGGTTGAGGAGATTTTGATAGAAATCCTCAGACTCCGGCTGTTCCATCACATAGTCGTAAACCGCTGGATTTAAGCCGGTTTGGTTGCGCAGCTCCACTTGGTAATAGGGGTTGGGTAAAAAACGAACATCAAAGGCCAAGTCGGCATCCATGGGCAAGCCATATTTAAAACCAAAACTCATGACTTCAATGCGGAAGGCTTGTTCAAAATCTTGGTCCGCAAAATGCTGGGCCAAGAGTTTCCGCAATTCCCGCGGTGTCAACTCAGTCGTATCCACTACATGTTGACTCATACTCTTAAGTGGAACCAAGAGCTCCCGCTCCCGCTTAATTCCGTCCATGATGCGACCATCGGCTGCTAGTGGATGGCTACGACGGGTTTCCTTGTAACGAGCCACCAGTTCTTTGTCAGCTGCATCCAAAAAGAGGATTTTGAAATCCAGGTCATCCCGATTTTCCAGCTCATCCAAAACTTCCTGAATATCCTTGAAAAAAGACCGGCTCCGCATATCAATCACTAAAGCCATCCGCTTATGCTCAGCAGAACCATCAACTAGGGTTAAGAGCTTGGGCAACAAGGCTGGCGGCATATTGTCGATGGTAAAATAGCCTAGATCTTCAAAGGATTGGATGGCAACTGTTTTTCCAGCTCCACTCATTCCGGTTACAACAACCAGTTGCAATTTCTCGTTCATCATCAGCATCTCCTATTTAAAAACAAGGCGTGGACTTCAGTCCACGCCTCCTCTGCAATCCTTCTTGTTATGGACGTAGACGGTGAAGCATCCGTGGGAATGGAATCGCTTCACGAATGTGTTTGGTACCAGCTACAAAGGTCACCATCCGCTCAATTCCAATTCCGAAACCACCGTGAGGAACGGAACCATATTTGCGAAGATCTAGGTAAAATTCGTATTCTGATTTATCCATTCCTAGTTCATCCATTTTGGCTACCAAGGCTGTATAATCGTCTTCACGAATAGACCCTCCAATGATTTCTCCATAGCCTTCTGGGGCCAACAAATCTGCACATAACACACGTTCTGGATTTCCAGGAACAGGTTTCATGTAAAAGGCCTTAATAGCCGCTGGATAGTTGGTTACAAAGGTTGGCACACCGAAGTGATTGGAAATCCACGTTTCATGAGGAGATCCAAAATCATCGCCATGCTCAAGGTGCTCGTAGTCTGTGTCTGCGTCTTGTTCATGGGCTTGAAGCAAATCAATCGCCTCGTCATAGCTAATCCGTTTGAAAGGTTCAGCGATGTAGGACTTCAACAACTCAACATCCCGTTCCAAGATTTCCAAGGCTTGTGGTGCTCGATCCAAGACACCTTGAACCAAAGCCTTGACATAGGCTTCTTGTAAATCAAGGGATTCTTCATGGGAAAGGAAGGAGTACTCCGCATCCATCATCCAAAACTCAGTCAGGTGGCGACGGGTTTTCGATTTTTCTGCCCGGAACACAGGGCCAAAGTCAAAGACACGTCCTAGAGCCATGGCTCCCGCTTCTAGGTAAAGCTGACCAGACTGACTCAAGTAGGCAGTGTTACCAAAGTAGTCGGTCTCAAACAATTCTGTGGAATCTTCTGCCGCATTGCCGGACAGGATTGGACTATCAAACTTGATAAAGCCATTTTGATCGAAAAATTCATAGGTCGCATAGATAATGGCATTCCGAATTTGCATGATGGCCATTTGTTTCCGCGAACGCAACCACAAATGACGGTGGTCCATCAAAAAGTCTGTTCCATGCTCTTTGGGCGTGATTGGATAATCAACAGAGTGACCAATCACCTTAAGATCTGTAATATCCAATTCATAACCGAACTTCGACCGCTCGTCTTCCTTCACAATCCCTTTTACTTCAACAGAAGTTTCCTGACTGAGTTTTTTGATGGTTTCAAATTTAGCAGCCCCTTCTGTTTCGCCAAATTTTTCAAGAAAATTTGGTTTAAAAGCCACAGCTTGAAAATAAGCCGTTCCGTCCCGTAATTGCAAAAAGGCGATTTTCCCTTTTCCAGATTTATTGGCAACCCAGGCACCAATGGTTACTTCTTGACCAACATGGTCTTTGACATCACGAATCGATACAAATTTTTTTGACATAAACTTTCCTTTACATATTCATATATTTTTCTAGGCGTAGAATGCCTTCTTTTAAGATATCCAAATCGGTCGCATAACTCATGCGAACATGATGGGGACTGCCAAAAGCATCGCCGGCTACCAGGGCCAGACCAACCTGTTCCAAAATGTCATTGGTAAAGTCGGCAACCTCGGTAAACCCTTTTAGCTTCATGGCCTCTTCTACATTAGGGAAGAGATAAAAGGCACCTTGGGGTTTAACAGTCCGGAAACCAGGAACCTGATTGAGCAATGGATAAATGGTATTGAGGCGTTCCTCAAAGGCCAAACGCATTTCCTCAGCTTCCTTATGGCTATTCTTCAAGGCTGCGATGGCAGCATACTGGGCCACTGTTGTTGGATTCGAGGTCAACTGACTGGTTAGTTGACCCATGGCCTGGATAATTTCCTGAGGGCCAACGGCAAAGCCAATCCGCCAACCAGTCATGGCATAAGTCTTGGACACACCTGTAATCACCACCGTCTGGTTCCGAATCTGGGAGGATAGACTAGAAATCGGGACAAATTCCGCTTTATTGTAAACTAGCCGACCATAAATATCATCTGCTAGAACCAAAACATTCCGGTCGATAGCCCAGGCGGCCAAGGCTTCTAATTCTTCGCGCGTGTAGAGATTTCCTGTAGGATTGGAGGGATTATTAAGAAGTAAAACCTTAACACGAGGATTCCACAGTTCTTCTAACTGATCTGCATTAATTTTGAAGTTCTTAGCTTCTGCTCCTTCGACAAAGACTGGCTCTCCCTGAGCCAACTTCACCTGCTCGACATAAGAAACCCAGTAAGGAGTCGGAATCAGAACCTGGTCTCCAGGATTTAACACCGCCAAGAAGAAAGCTGCTAGGGCCAACTTAGCCCCGGTTGTAACTAGGATTTGTGAAGCTTGAACCTCATAGCCATAATAATCGACCATGTAGTCCTGCACCGCTTCTTTTAAAGCTGGTAAACCCGAACTAGCTGTATAAAAGGAGGCCTGGCCGGACTCAATCGCGGCCTTGGCCGCTTGGGAAATCACTGCGGGAGTTGTAAAATCAGGTTCTCCCAGAGTCAGTGATAGAATATCCCGCCCCTCTGCGGCTAGCGCCTTGGCCTTAGCCGCAGCAGCTAGGGTTGCACTTTCTTCCATAAATTTGACACGATCTGCTAACATAAGGCTCACTCTTTTCTGATTAGTTTCTTGTCCTTAAAGTCGATAAGGTAATAGTTGGTTCCAGAGCGAACCTCCCAAACAACCTTGTCCTGATCATAGCCCAACCGACTGGCCTGGATGGGAGCACCCCCAGCTGCTTCCGCCGCTAGTGCTTCGGCTTCCTGACGGCTGGCTCCCTGGCTCAAATCAACCAAGGCGACCTGCTCCTGCTGGGTATTTAAAATCAAGGCCCGATCTTTGGCAAAAACAGTGGTATAGGAATTTTGACCATTAAAAATCTCCACTGCATCGACTTCCGTAAAACCTGCTAATTCCTGAGCCCGCAACTGGGCATTTGCAAGGCGCATATCCTGGGTTTTGGTTCCCAGATCAATCAGGTAAAGGCTGGAAAAGCAGATCAGCGACAGGACCACAAAAATCCCGAGGATAAACTGCCCTTTGGGAAAATAGGGCTCTAAATAGACTATTTTTTTCACCTTTTCATTATACCGTTTTTTAGGCTAGATTGCTATAGATGAGAGTGTACAATATCTTGTGTAAACGCAAAAAAGGAATAAATCCTGTTATAGTAGAGTTAGACCAAAAATACTACTAGAAAAGATTTATTCCCATGACCCAGTTTATCACAGATTTAACAACATT
>NZ_JACBXX010000063.1 GCF_013415245.1 Streptococcus danieliae
TGGGTTCACCGGTAGCAGGTGCCCACAGAGGACTTGCACCTCAGATATACGACATGCCCGTCGTACTGAAAAGATTCCAAGCCACCGAGCTTGGAATCGGGGGGATTCGGGAAACTTCGGTTCCCGACTAAGGCATGGAACTCGTTAGAGGTCGCTGCCGTCCCCCACCACAGGGGAAGCATCTCATAGAAATTCGAAAGAAGCCAGGGTACAGTCATTAAAAAGCTACAATTATCAAATTCCATGACTATCGGTTTTCAGGAATTCCACACAACTTGCAAAAGAACCAAAAAAAGGCTAGGACAAAAGTCTAGCCTCTTTGACTTTGGATAACAAATTGCCTTTGACGCAGTAGCTGATTGGCCTCTTCGTTCGCTTTTCAAGCTCGGAAGAGAGCCTAATCAGCCTTGCGGGGGTGGGACTACGAACTAAATTTTTTCAAATTTAGTTCTGTCCCACTCCCTTTTTGCATTATTTAATTCCCAAGGCAATACGGGCATACCGGCTCATTTTTTCGACCGTCCAGGCTGGATACCAAACTAGTTTGACATCCACCTTTTGAACCTCTTCAAGAGGCTTCAAAGTATCATAAATCTGTTCGGTTAATAAATCCGCTAGGGGACAACCCATGGTTGTCAGGGTCATATCAATTTCGGTATTCCCTGTTTCTGGGTCAAAACGGATTTCGTAAACGAGTCCCAAATTAACAATATCAATCCCTAATTCAGGGTCTAAGACTTCTTCCAAAGCATGGAGAATCTTGGTTTTAATTGCTTCGACATCTGCTTCTGTATAGGCCATGTTTTTTTCCTAATCTTCAATAAAATCACGCAAGGGTTTCGAACGGCTTGGTTGGCGCAGTTTGCGTAGGGCCTTGGCTTCAATTTGGCGGATCCGTTCGCGGGTCACGTTAAAGACCTTCCCAACATCTTCCAATGTCCGCATCTTGCCATCATCTAGACCGAAACGGAGGCGGAGAACATTTTCTTCACGGTCAGTGAGGGTATCCAAGACCTCATCCAGCTGTTCACGCAAGACCACACGGGTTGTGTAATCAACTGGATTTTCAATAACCTCATCTTCAATGAAGTCTCCGAGATGGCTATCATCTTCCTCACCAATCGGTGTTTCCAGAGAAACCGGCTCTTGGGCAATTTTGAGGATTTCACGCACCTTGTCCGGTGTCATATCCATACGTTCTGCAATCTGTTCTGGCGTTGGATCTTGTCCCAACTCCTGCAACAAGGTCCGTTGTTCCCGAACTAATTTGTTGATGGTTTCAACCATGTGAACAGGGATCCGAATGGTCCGAGCTTGATCGGCAATAGCGCGTGTAATGGCCTGACGAATCCACCAAGTTGCATAGGTTGAGAATTTAAAGCCCTTGGTATGGTCAAACTTATCAACGGCCTTCATCAAGCCCATATTCCCTTCCTGAATCAAATCCAGGAATTGCATGCCACGTCCAACATAGCGTTTAGCAATGGAAACAACCAAACGAAGGTTAGCTTCAGCCAAGCGCTGTTTGGCTTCTAAGTCCCCTTGTTCCACCAAGATAGCCAGTTCTTGTTCCTCTTCGTTGGTTAGAAGCGGCACAACACCAATTTCTTTCAAATACATCCGAACAGGATCGTTGACTTTGGCAGAGTTACTACCTAGCAGCTCCTCATCGGACAAATCCTTTTCTTCCTCTTCTGCTGCCAATACACGCTGACTTGGATTTCCATCCTTATCGGTAACCGAAATACCCGCATCCTGAATCCGTTGGAAGAGGTTGTCAATGCCATCTGCATCGAGACTAAAAGGAACAATCAGAGTGCTATTGATTTCCTCATCTGTTGCGGTACCAGAAAGCTTGTGATTTCGAATAAATTCTGCAATCTGAACATCTAATGTTGTTACTTCTTTTTGTTTTTTAGCCATTCCTTACTCCATTTTCCTTTTCTGGGCAATCAGTTCATTTAAATCTAAAACAGCTTGATCGTGACGACCAATTTGTGAGGCTGCCTGAATGTTTTGTGCAATTTCTTTATTTCTTAGTCGATTTTTTTCCAATTCTTGGGTCCGTAGCAACTGTTCAATTTCCTCATCCCCGATTTGCGGAGGAAGATTCAATTCCAAAATTTGATACCAGAGATGATTGATTTCCTCGGATTCCTGGTCCAAATCCTGGCTGGTCATCTGCCCTTTTTTTAGCAGGAGCTGATAGAGGTGCTCATGATCCTTTTCAACAAAATGAAAATTTTCCAAAAAGCGAAATTCGTTCAATAAGCTGCTATGGTGAATCAAGCGATGCAACAATTGCCGCTCGGCATTGGTTAAGCGACTCTTAGGAAGACGAAGGTGCAGCTCAACAGCTGGCAACTGAACCTGCTGGGGCCCTCCTGCAGCAACCTGAACCCGTGCCTGTCCCAGCATTTGTTCCAACTGGGCCACATCAAAAGCCGTGGCTTCCTGAGACAATTTCCGAATATAAACCTCTCTCAGCAGGTCGGTCGGCAAGGTTGCGATAAAAGGCAGCAGCTTTTCTACATAGGCCAGCTGGGCCTGCACCCCTTGCAGCTGAGGCGGACGGTAGTAATCCATCAAAAATTCGATAGAATCCATCCGGGTTTCCTGCAGACAGATCCGCAAATCTTCCGGGGAATGAGCCTGGAGGTATTCATCGGGATCCATTCCCTGGGCAAAACGGACTACTTCGACCGCGAAGCCTTTAAGCTCCTGGATCGATTTTTCAATCGCCGCCTGACCGGCATCATCGCCATCATAGGCTAAAACCACCGAGGTCTGATAGGCGCGCAAGCGTTGGACATGTTCGGCTGTCAGCGCTGTTCCCATGGTTGCGATGGCATTTTTGACGCCCGCGCGATAGGCCGCTATGACATCCATAAAGCCTTCCATCAAATAGACTTCTTTCGCCTTTTTTAAATGTGGCAAAGCCTGGTCCAAATGGTAGAATTCAAAGCTTTTGTTAAAAATTTTGGTCCGACGACTATTTTTGTATTTGGCCTGCTGGTCCGACGAATCTCCAAAAATCCGCCCGGAAAAGCCAATCACCTGCCCCTTCACATTGGTCAAGGGAAACATAATCCGATTGTAGAAAGAGTCGACCAGCCTGTTCTGCTCAATATGAAACAGACCCGAATCCAGGTAGCGGTCTTCTCCAAAATTGAATTTTTGAGCCACACGATCGTAGAGGTAACTCCCACGATCCGGGGCTAGACCAATTCCGAAATACTCAATATCTTTCCGAGACAAGCCTCGGGATTCCAAATAAGCTAAAGCTTCTTTCCCCATGGTCGAGGTCAACAAGATAGCCTGGTAAAAGACAGCAGCTTCCTGATGGAGGGCTATTAAATCGGCCTCTTCCGATGGTTGCTGAGACGGGACTTGTCTGGATGGAGTGACTTCAATGGTCTCCCCTATGAAGCGAGCGACCTTGGCAACAGCTTCCATAAAGGGAATACCATCCATTTCTTCCACAAAGCGGTAGACATCTCCCGATTTGCCACAACCAAAGCAATGGTAAAATTGCTTCTCCTGATTGACATTAAAGGAGGGGGTCTTTTCTCCGTGGAAGGGGCATAGTCCCAAATAGTTACGACCAGCCTTGGTCAAGGGCAGATAATCGCCAATGACATCCACAATGTTCACACGACTTTTTAAATCTTGAATCTCTTGTGTTGAAACCATGTCCCCTCCTCCCCAATCACTATTTCTTCATTTTATCCTAAATAGTTGTGTTTGTAAAACAAGCCGATTTTCTTTTACTTTTTAAAAAACTCAAGCAAATCCATTGTCTTTTTAATCTCACTTAGCTATAATGTATTCGTATCAAATAAAAGAACGGAGATTCTTATGTTAAAAGAATTGAAAGATTTCCTCTTGCGTGGAAATGTTGTTGACCTTGCTGTAGCCGTGATCATCGGGGCTGCTTTCGGACAAATCATCACTTCTTTGGTAGATGATGTGCTGACACCACTCTTCTTGAACCCAGCTTTAAAAGCTGCTCAAGTGGAAAAAATCGCTGACCTTACTTGGAACGGTGTTGCTTACGGAAACTTCCTAAGTGCTATCATCAACTTCCTCATCATCGGTACTGTTCTCTTCTTTGTTGTTAAAGCTGTTGAAAAAGCACAATCTATTGGTGCTAAAGCTGAAGATGAAGAAGTTGCTGGACCATCTGAAGTGGACTTGTTGCAAGACATCAAAGCTCTTCTTGAGAAAAAATAAGACATCTAAAAAAATTGGGACTCCGGTCTCAATTTTTTTTTGCAGTTAATAGCAGAAAAAAGCAATCCAAAAGGACTGCTTTTACTATTAGAATTTCTTACGTTTACGAGCTGCTTCTGATTTACGTTTACGTTTTACAGAAGGTTTTTCATAGAATTCACGTTTACGTGTTTCTTGAAGAGTACCAGCTTTAGTAACCGCACGTTTGAATCGACGAAGTGCATCATCTAATGATTCGTTCTTACGTACCACTGTTTTTGACATTCCATCTCACTCCCTTCAAGTTAGAATCTATTATATTATACACAAGTCCAAAGCCCCTGTCAAGATTTTTTAGAAGAATTCCTCAATTTCTCGATTTTCTTGAATCAGCTGTAAAAATTTCGCTTCTTCTTTGTTAAGAGGATAACTCTCCAAAAGATCTGGCCGCCTTGTTAGAGTTTTTTTCAAACTTTGAAAAAGACGCCATTGGCGAATATGCTCGTGGTGCCCACTCATCAAAACGTCTGGTACTGTCATCCCTCGAAAATCATAAGGCCGTGTGTACTGAGGGTATTCCAAAAGACCGGACGAAAAGCTATCATCTGTATGACTACTTTCCTTGCCAATCACTTGGGGTACCAAACGAACTGTCGCATCAATAATGGTCATAGCCGCCAGTTCTCCCCCTGTAAGGACATAATCACCCAAAGAGATCTCATCAGTTACCAAGGGCTTAATCCGCTCGTCATAGCCCTCATAATGGCCACAAATAAAGATTAGATTTTCCTCCTGGGATAACTCCTCGGCATAGGCCTGGTTAAAGGAGCGACCAGCTGGATCCAAGAGAATCACCCGCGCCTGATCACGCCCTGGAATAGCTTCAATGGCATCATAAATCGGTTGTGCCCGCAAGAGCATCCCTTGGCCTCCACCATAGGGCTCGTCGTCCACATGGCGGGCCTTTTCGGCCGATTCCCGAAAATTGTGGTAGGAAATCTCTAACAAACCTTTTTCCCGAGCCTTACCAACAATCGAATGCTCGAGGGGCGAAAACATTTCCGGAAACAGGGTCAAAATATCAATTCTCATCATCCAGTCCTTCCGGTACCTCAACCAAGATACGACCAGCTTCCAGATCAACCTCTAAGACGACTGGCGGAATATAAGGGAGAAGTAAGTCACTCTTGCCCTTACGTTTTACAACCCAGACATCATTAGCCCCTGGCTGCAGGATTTCTTTAATTTCTCCCAACAATTGGTCCCCTTCATAAACAGGGAGTCCAATAATTTCATGGTAGTAAAAGGCACCCTCCTCCAATTCACTGAGGTCTTCGACTGCAACTTTTAAGCTATAGGTCTTGTATTTCTCAATGTCATTGATATGGTACATCCCTTTGAATTTGATAATATCAAATTGCTTGACCTTGCGGTGGCTATGAATTTCCACCATCTGAACAAATTGATCCTGGGGATCAAACAAGGCCAATTGATTGCCTTTTTTAAAGCGCTCTTCTGAAAAATCGCTCACGGATAAGACCCGCATCTCCCCCTGTAAGCCTTGGGTATTGACGATCTTTCCAACGTTTAGATACTCCATCTTTTTCTCCATTTTTACGAAAAAAGCTGGGACCAAGGTCCCAGCAAAATAGCTTCTTCAAATACTCGGACAACTACGAACAAAACTAATCTTGCTCGTCAATCACAATCCGAACTTTTTTTGAATCGATTGGGACCGAATAAACAATCGTCCTTATCGCGGAGATAGTCCGACCTTTCCGACCGATCACACGACCAACATCTGATGAATGCAGGTCTAAATGATACTCTAGAAACTCAGGCGTATCTTCGATACGAATCGTTAATTGGTCTGGATGTGAAATCAAGGGTTTCACAATTGCAATAATGAGATTTTCAATCGTGTCCATAAGCTAACCTTTTTATTTAGAGTATTTTGACTCGTGGAATTTCTTCATGATTCCAGCTTTTGAAAGAATGTTACGTACTGTGTCAGATGGTTGCGCACCATTTTCCAACCATGCCAAAACGCGCTCTTCTTTAAGAGTTACTTGGTTTTCTTCTACAAGTGGGTTGTAAGTTCCAACTGTTTCGATGAAGCGACCATCACGTGGTGCACGTGAATCTGCAACGTTAATACGGTAGAAAGGTTTCTTTTTAGAACCCATACGAGTCAAACGGATTTTAACTGCCATTTTATAAATTCTCTTTTCTAATACTTTTTCTTTTGTTAAGGAAACTCAACAATAGTTATTCTAACACCTTCTCAAAAAGCTGTCAAGAAAAAAACTTGACAGCTTTAAAATTTTTTAATCAAATCCATCTCGGGTATAGAAGTTACGTAAGTTTAAGCTCCGAATCTCAGGGCTACCGTAGAGTTTATCCGGGTCCTCTAACAATAGGACTTGATCAATTAGTTCTGGAATCAATGGCTCTAGGTATTGCTTTAAGCCGGCTTCTAGGGGACTATTGCTGCCCACCAAAATGGATTCCTTCCAGAGCTCCTGCCCTAGCCAAGGATCTTGGTCGGAATAGAGGAAAACGGTGCTGGGGTGAACACTTTGCTGGGCCTCATTCTCCATTTCATAACTGGAATAATAGGCTACTGCAAAACCGACCCAGCCTTCAATCTCTTTATAGGTCGGGAGGATTCCTTCTGCCACCCGTAAGTCCCAAATATTCTCTTCTGACTCCTTCCACAATTGGGCAATCCGTCGATCGGATAAACCAAAGGCTTTAGCCTGACGAAGCTGGTCTAGATCTCCTGGATTATGGCTTAGTTCTTTTTCCAAGGCAACAACACCTTTTAAGGCTTCCAAAAAGAGCGGATCGATGTGGGTGAGCCCTTGAATATAGGCAACCGACAAGCCACGTCGCAAGGCTTCTAAAAGATAAAGGAGGCGGTCAGAACGCTGACGGACCAAATGATCAATCAAATCTTCCTCGCTCAGGCGCTCCAAGGGAATGTCAACACGCGCTTCCAAAACCGCCAATCCCTTGAGCAGAGTCGCCTCTAAATTGCGGGCATAGGCATAAAATTGCCCCGTTGATTGTCTCGTAAGACCACTATCCCCCGCTAGTTCCTGACTAAAGTCCAGCGGAAAGCGGGCTACCAAATAGTCCATAGCTGGCTCACCTGCTTTCCAGCCTGGCATGCTTTGAACCGATTTTCCCTCTAAAATATGGAGCATCAGTTCCGCCATAGGCAGGCGTAGAATCTGGCTCATCATAAGCGCACTGTCATTCAATCCCAGACCTACTTGCAAGAGGAAGGCCTGTTCTTTCTTGGGATTCCAGGCAAACCGTAAGGAGATGATCCCCTGGAGGCCCAAGCCTCGGGCTAGCCGAATTGAATAATTTCGTAAAAATTGCAGGGCTGAATCAGCCAAACTTTGCGCTGGAAAAACCAACGTCGCATCATCACGATGCAGACCAACAGGCTCAATATGCTCTGCCGTTCCCAAAATAAAACTTGAATCAAAGGAATCACGCACCAGGACTAATTCGATTTCTCGTAAGCCTTTCATAGGACTCTCGATATAGTAGGGCAAGGGCAGCACCAAGTCCTGAAAAGACTCATAAGCCGCTTGAAGTTCCTCCGTGTTCCCAACCGTAATCGGCTCCTGGCCATGCATCTGTAGGGAATCTCGGAGTAAGACTGGAAAGGATAAATCTTCTAACCGTTCCTGCAGATCCTCCCAGCCATAAATCAATTGGCTCTTGGTCATATTCAAACCTAGGTGCTCCAGTTGCGCCTGAAACAGCTCAGGATATAAGAGGTACTCTAAGGAACTAGCTGGATAACTATGCCATTTGGATCGCATCTGAGGCCATACCTCTAATTTCTGGACCTCAATCAGTAAATCAATCAAATCCCGGTTTAAAAACAAGGGAAAGATGGTAGCATCAGGATGCTCCATCAAATCCTTCAGCAGGGCTTCCAAGTCTTGAAAGGGATGATGAAGCCAGCTTTTGTTTTTTTGCAAGAGACGGTTTAAGGTTCGCTCCTGATTCTGATTTAATTCACTTGGTGTCAAGACTAACTTTTTCAAACAGGACCTCCTTACCCTAGTAAACCGAAAAACTCATCCAGTAGGTAGACCAGATCATGAGGGCCTGGTGATCCCTCTGGGGAAAACTGAACCGAAAGAACTGGACGACGACGGTGGCGATAACCAACCACATAGTCTTGATCCAGGGTCACATGAGTAGCCAACAAATGTTTAGGAAAATGCTTCCGCTTAATCGGGTATTGATGGTAGTAATCCGCAATTAGAACTTGGTTAGTGAGCGGTTCATAGAGGGCGTGACGTCCGGTTATAGGTTGCGGCAACTCCTCTAACTCCGCCCGATTAGCCAAGGCTAAGAGCAGATGACCCAAGCCAATCGCTAAGACGGGATAACAATCTTGGAGCTGCAACAAGGTCTCCAGTAAGCTAGGTGTTCCCAAATAGCGGGGATCCCCTGGTCCACTAGACAGCACAATAGCATCTGGTTGGTACAAACGGATTTTTTCCAAGGGAGTGTCATAGGGGAGTACCACAATATTGCTTGAACGCTTGGACAACTCTCTCAGCAAGGCGTGCTTGACACCAAAATCCAAGAGCACAATATTCTTCCCGACTCCGGGAACTGGGAAGGGAGCCCGGGTTGAAGCCTGGCGGGCATCATCCTTGGGCAAGACCGTCGCTACCAGCTGGTCTAAAATATGGTGCAAACTATCCCCTTCATCGGCTATAGTCGCCTTCATGGGACCTTCTTTTTGCAAGATACGCGCCAAAGCTCGGGTATCAATACCCTGAATACCAGTAATCCCTTTGGCTTTCAGATAGGCATCCAAGTCTTGTTCCTGCTTCCAGAAGGAACTCTGGGGCCGATAAACGGACACAATCACGGCCCGACAGGAGGGTTGGAGGGACTCATCTAGTTCTCGATAAAAACCGGTATTGCCTATACGTGGGTAAGTAAAGGCTAGCAACTGCCCACTATAGGTTTGATTGGAAATGATCTCCTGATGTCCACTGGTATGATGGGATAAAATCAGATTGCCTGTAACATCCTGATCCGCTCCTAATGGCCGACCTTCAAAGACGCGACCATTTTCCAAGATGAGTAATCTTTTTGTCATCACTTCCCTCCTTCCATTTAGTTCATTCGTAGTTTTTATTTAAAATTTGCGAAACGTAAGGTCAGCCAGCGAGCCAGTCTTGGAAAAAAGCGCTGTCCCAGATAGGCCAGGCGCATAGTAAAGGGCAGATTGACTTCTCTTGGCATGCGTCCAGTCCGCACCACCAAATCCACCAACTTCTGAGCCACCTGATCCGCATCCATCGCAAAGCGGTCCACATTTTTAATGTAATCCTGCATAGCCGAGCTATGCTTAAAAAAGGGCGTTCGGACTGGTCCAGGATTGACCACCGTTACTGGGATTCCCAAGGGTTCCAGTTCCATTCCCAAAACACTGGCATAGGTATTAATCGCACTCTTGCTAGCTGCATACACCGAAGATTGTGGGGTCGGGAGCTTGGCGGACATCGAAGCCACCACTAGCAACTTGCCCGCGCCCTGCTCCACCATCTGGCGACCAGCAGCCTGGAGTAAGGTAATCCCCGACAAGGTATTGACTTGAAACTGAGTTTCTACGTCTTCCAACTTCTGCTCCAAGGCTGGCTTGAAATCTCCCATACCAGCGACATGCAACAAGACATCCAAGCGCCCAAATTTAGCCCGAACTGCTTCAACCAGGTCTGGAATCGACTCCAGCTGGGTCAAATCCAAGGGATAAACAAGCACATCCAGATCCTTCGTTTGTTTCAAGTCCTGGGCCAGCTGCTCCAACTTTTGCTGGTTGCGAGCCACTAAGACTAGCGATAAATTGGGGATTCGAGCCAGAAGCCGAGCTGTCGCTTCACCAATCCCGCTGGATGCACCGGTCAGCACCACAACCGATTTTGTCATTTAATACTCCTACTCACTTTCACTAAGCAGGACACAATCCTGACCATCCAACTCAGTTAGCTGAACAGAGATTTGTTCTTTGGAGCTAGTTGGGATATTTTTGCCAACATAGTCTGGTCGAATCGGCAGTTCCCGATGCCCCCGGTCGACCAGGACGGCTAAGGATACCTTATTCGGCCGACCACGACTGATCAGGGCATCAATGGCTGCCCGAATGGTCCGGCCTGTGTAGAGCACATCATCTACCAAAATGAGATTTCGCTTGTCGACATCAAAGGGAATCACAGAGGTATCCTCTCCTCCCTTTTGGTCATCCCGAAAAGGATTGGTATCCAGCTCACCCAAGGGAATTTGGATCCCTTCCAACTGCTCCAAACGTTCTTGAATCCGTTTAGCCAGATAAACGCCCCTGCGTTTAATCCCCACCAAGGCCAACTGATCCAGATCCTTATTTCGCTCCATAATTTCATAAATGATGCGCGTGATTGCCCGCTTCAGTGTCACATCATCAACAACTTCTTTGACCCGCATGTCTCAAATCTCCTTTTTGCAAACTAAAAACCTCCTTATACAAGGAGGTTCCACAAAATAAACTGTACCCAGTTTCTTCCATCTGACTCTCCTTGCCTGCCTCACGGGACAGAATTAAAGGAAAACTTTCTTGAACTAGGGTAGCATTTTTTTGCCTTTTTTGCAAGAAACTAAACAAGCTTCTTACGGTTTTTCCATCTTTTTTGTTTAAAAGCCCATAAAAGGTAACCAACCAACAAATAGGCTACAAAAATAACGGCTGCGTGCTGGATGACATAGGCCGGGCCATATTCATGAACATCTAGGAAATAATAGGCAAAGGGACTGTGCTTAGCTCCTGGAATCGGCCATTTTAAAACCAAACCATTGATTAGAGCCAGGCCTAGATAGTACATAGGAAAAAAGGTCCACAACCAAGGATCAAAGAGGCGATATTGCCGTGGCGGATCCCATAGCAAGGTATCCAAAACAAAAGCCAGGGGTACCAAATAATGGACCAAGAGATTTTTCAAGGTGTAAAAATCTTCCGGAGCCGCCGCTGGTGCTAGCAAAACATGGTAAATCACAAAGGTGATTAAAATCGCCATGGTCACACCAGCCTTAATCCGGTAAAAACCCTGGCTTCGTTTTTGGGACCGAGTCCAGAGAGTATAGTAGAGAAATAACCAAACCAGAATGTTTGATTGAAGGGTATAATACAACAACATACCCCAACCATCTTCAAGAATTTCTAAACTAATCCCAATGGTCGAAAGGATCAACAAGAGAAACCGGTAACTGAGCATAAATCTTGTTTATCCTACCATTAAACCTTTTTCACAAATTCAGATTTCAATTTCATAGCTCCAAAGCCATCGATTTTACAATCGATATTGTGATCTCCTTCAACTAGGCGGATATTTTTAACCTTGGTTCCTTGTTTTAAATCTTTTGGAGCCCCCTTCACCTTGAGATCCTTAATCAAAGTTACAGTATCACCATCTGCCAATTTCACACCGTTGGCATCAAGGGCTACAAGTCCTTCCTCAACTTCTGCATTTGGGTCCCACTCATAGGCACATTCTGGACAGACCAAAAGGAGGCCATCTTCGTAGACATATTCAGAGTTACATTTTGGACAATTTGGTAGAGTATTCATGCTCTTCCTCCATTTTTCATTTTAGTACATGGAACATTATAGCAGTCCAGCTTCATTTGGTCAAAATTTTATAAAATGTCTTTCTTCTGGGCCTCCAAAATCCCCGATGCCGTCCCTCCAGTTTCCTCTCCCTATCCTCGTAAAGTTTCGGCTGAACATGGTATACTGGTAGAGAAAGGAGTTTCTATGCCAATTCATCAATCCTTTAATCCCCTAGCAGGGGAAAACACCTATTACTTAGAGTCTGAAAGCTCTGTCATTTTGGTAGACCCAGGTAGTGACTTAGATCGTATTCTGGAGCAACTACAGGCTTTAAACAAGCCCTTAAGTGCGATTTTTCTAACCCATACCCACTACGACCATATTTTTTCCCTGGAAGCCATTCGCAAGCGCTATCAACATCCACCGGTCTATGTTTCCCCGCTGGAAGCTGATTGGCTGTTAGACCCAATCAAAAACCTATCCGGCTTGGGACGCCACCAAGATTTACCAGATATTGTCTGTCAGCCTGCAGAAGTCCTCTTTGAGGCTGGCCAGGACCTGGTCATCGGTGATTTCTCTTTTCGAGTCCTAGCAACTCCTGGGCATTCCATCGGCGGAATTTCCCTAGTTTGGGAGGCGGAAGAGGCTGTCCTGACGGGCGACTGCCTCTTCAAGGAAACGATTGGCCGCTGGGATTTGCCAACCGGAAATCAGCAGGTCTTGTTAAACTCGATTCGGGAACAACTCTTTCCACTTCCGGATCACTACCAGGTTTTTCCAGGTCATGGTTCCAGCACTTCGATCGGCCATGAGAAAAAACACAATCCCTTTTTCTAATATTTCTTCAAAATAGATCTTTCTATTTATTGTGTTTACACTTAAATTTTGCTATAGTAATAAAAAATATATCATACCTAATGAAATTCGAATCATTTCAAATAGAGAGGCTTGACAAGGTCAGATATTGAAATGAAATGAGTATAAAGTGGGGAGTAGCTCTATGTTTGACAGTAAAAAATTAAGAAAACGTCGCTTAGAATTGAACCTTCGTCAGGAAGATATCTATCAAATTTTGGCTGTCCCCCGATCGCTCTATGCAAAGTGGGAATCCGGCGCCCAAATTCCAACCTATCAGCAGGTCTTGCAATTATCCAAGATCCTATCGGTTGAAGACACCTACCTGATTGACCCCAAAGATATTTTTAACATTTATCTAAAACTATCGTAAGCGCGCTATAACCAAGTATATGAAAAAGGTTCCAGAGTTGATTGACTCGGGAACCTTTTTTATTGACAATTCTTCTGTATGATTTCAGACCATGGCAAATAGTACTCTAGAACCTCTATTTT
>NZ_JACBXX010000262.1 GCF_013415245.1 Streptococcus danieliae
ATCATAATCAGGCCTCTAGTATGATAAAATGAAAATAAAAAAAGATATGAGGTGCGTTATGAAACGAATCTTGGCTCTTCACACAGGAGGAACCATTTCCATGCAGGCCGATGACCAGGGACGGGTTACAACCAATGAACAAAATCCCATGGTCCAAATCCAAGCAGGCTCTGAAAATATCCAATTGATTTCGGTGGACCTGTTAAATCTGCCTAGCCCTCAGATGACCCCCAGCCACATGCTCCAGATCTTCCAGACCATCAAGGATTATGCGCAACAGGTGGACGGGGTGGTCATCACTCACGGTACCGACACTCTCGAAGAAACAGCCTATTTTCTGGATACCATGAGCTTGCCGCAAATCCCTGTGGTGATTACCGGTGCCATGCGCTCTTCAAACGAACTGGGCAGTGATGGCATCTACAATTTCCAGGCAGCCATCCGCGTTGCCGCAGACAACCAAGCCCGGGACAAGGGCGTTTTAGTTGTTATGAACGATGAAATCCATGCCGCCAAGTATGTCACCAAAACCCATACCACCAATGTCTCCACCTTCCAGACCCCAACCCACGGCCCACTGGGGCTGATTATGAAAAAAGAAATCGTCTATTTCAAACAAGCCCAAGAACGAGTCCGCTTTGATCTCCAACAAATTGAAGGCCGAGTCGCTATCCTCCCCGTCTACACCGGAATGGACGGCGAGGTCCTCAAAAGCATCCAAACATCCCAGTTAGACGGACTCATCATCGAAGCCTTCGGCGCCGGCAATGTCCCCCCACTGGTCGCAGACCAACTCGCAAACCTAGTACAAGCGGGACTTCCCATCGCCCTCGTATCCCGCTGCTTCAATGGCATTGCCGAACCCGTCTATGCCTACCCCGGAGGCGGCCAAGACCTAGCCAACAAAGGCATCGCTTTTATTAAAGAACTCAACGCCCCCAAAGCCCGCCTCAAACTCCTCATCGCCCTCAACGCTGGGCTACAGGGAGAAGAACTTAAGGAATACTTGGAGGGGTAACGACTCTTTATCTCGATTAACAAACACGCAAAAACAATCGGAAAGAACAGATCAATCATTGTTTTTCCGATTGTTTTCTTTTTGTGCTTTTAGAACTTTTATGCAAAAACAACACTGCTCCATCAGCCTTACGTTTATTTTCCAATAACATCAATCACTCACTTAAAGGAATTGGTAATCTAATTACAAAGTACTCAAGTAGCCAGTCTATAACCATTTTTTACCGCAATATATTGACACATAAAGGCAGTAATGGTTAGGTTTAAACAATAAATCACCTGGCCTTGTAAGATTCCTAACGATAATATCGAAATCGACACAATTACTAGTTTCTTTAAACTAACCCGATAATTCGATTCCTCAAATGGGATATTTGAAGTAAACTTTTTTGTTAGATAATGAATCATGATTAGAAAGACAACTTGTAGGCAGGATAGAATCAAAAACAATCGCAAATTGGCATAATAAGTATAATTTAAAAAGCCAGTAAGTACGATTCCTACAAATAGCATTACGTTCCCCATCCTCCAATCATAACTATCTACTTGGGAACGGTAGTGGCATCTCCTAAATTTCATATCCTACTCCTCTAATCGTTAAATTCTTGCAAAACCGGAACTAATTTCCTCAGATACTCTCTAATCCTATTCCTAAGGAAATAAAAGGTCTACAATAATGGAAGTAAGTACAATAATCCATTCTAAGTCACTCTTCACCCGAATCACTAATAGAATACAGTATCATACTATTTGCGAAAATATACATTAGGTTTAATTGATTCTCAATTATAATATCCATCATACAAACTACGAATGTCGATAAAATAAGAGTACATCTGATTCCAGTCATAATCCTTTTGTTCAGAGACTTCTTTTTTAGCATAGTAACCTCCTGGTTCATCTATGATAATTTCAAGAATCTAACCGCCATGACGCCCTATACCGTATCTAGATTCTCCAAACTAAGGTAAATGTATACTGTAACTAGAGTCGCCTGAGTCGATTTCTCCATTTTTTCATATCCTCACCCCTTACATAATTTCTGGTTTCGGTTTGATGGGAGGTGGTAAGCGAATCTCCCCCTTGGGACGTCTACGTTGATGCTCTAAATCAATTAAACTCAAAGCCCCACCACCTTGAATTTTTTGTAAGTCTGTATCTGTTAAAATCATCTCTGTACCTCCTTAGCTCCTTGTGACATTCGATAGAGTTGCAAGTTTTCCAATATAGACTTACCGATTTTCCTCCTTTCGATTTAATTACTCAACAAAGCTTGAGAGTAAAATCTCCTTAGGCTAAGACGACCTTCTTATCAGAGTCAAACAACTTGAATCAGCCATGACCATTTCTAACTCTACCTATACATTCGATTTCCATGTTACTTTCAACCTGGCATCCAAAGAAAGACTGTTAGGAAAACCATCATTAAAACCATAACCGCCCTCCTTCTTAAAACCGATTTTTTATAGTCCTAGTATAGCTCGAAACATAAAAAAGCAACATGACTTGGAAGTCAGGTTGCTAAATCTTTTTCTTTCTCCAGCTCAAGGTTTTTCACTAAAACAGCATCATTCAACATTTTCGCAAATAAAATCGCTTTATCATAAGACTCTATCATTCTTTCCTTGTTATGTTCAATTTCCAGAAAGTACTTTGCCTCAAAAGCATATACCGACGGCTTGTGTTGATAATTCTTAGATTCTTCTATAATACCCCTTAATAGTTTTGTATAAACTAAATAGTCAGCAAAATCTATCTGTGCCAATATACTAATCAAAATCCTTTCTAATAGATATAAATACTCAAAATCACTATAGTCAACATTGAGTACAACTTTTTCCGCGAGTTCCTCAAAATATTCTCTATCTTCTAATCCGACTGCACAGCATAGGAAATAAACATTAATAATCAACAAATCATTCTGACTGTAGATTTTCTTTTTCAATACCTGCTGAAAATATTCTTCCAACAAACCTAAAGCAAAACCTACATCCAAACTACTAAAAACATTGGCATGGACCTGTAAGATTTCAACGGACAACTGCTCTTCCTCTGGCAAATTATCATAAAATTCGTCATAAATCTCATCAAATATCTGTTCTTGCTGGGCGATACGGTCCGGATCTCCGTAAGTATGACACCTTATCAGTTTATTCTTTAGGGCTAAATATTTTTTGGGGAGTTCTACTGTAGCCAAATCCACTAAATCCTGAAGATTCACATCAAGTTGTTGAGCTAAGTAAGCTAGCTTAGGAATAGTAGGCATGGCTTGACCATTCTCAATTCGGGCCAGTTGGCGGATGGTTAATTCCGTTTCATCTCCACATAGATCCGCTTGCGTCCAACCTCTAGCCATCCGCATGATTTTGATTTTCTTACCAATTTCGATCTTCAAATCTACCATTATCAC
Source organism: Streptococcus danieliae (assembly GCF_013415245.1). Taxonomy (GTDB): domain Bacteria; phylum Bacillota; class Bacilli; order Lactobacillales; family Streptococcaceae; genus Streptococcus; species Streptococcus danieliae_A. The sequence continues at coordinate 3,428 of NZ_JACBXX010000262.1, forward strand.
ACCAACTCTTCTTTAGTATTAATATATTCATTTTAACATACTTAGTATAAAACTTCAGGTTGCTTTCACGGTGTCTGTTGAGTGGTTCTCACCTATTTTCTTCACAATCTATTATAAAAAAGAAAATACCCCAGAATCATTGGAATGTCAACCCTTCCGAGGTATTTTCATCATGAAAATGAATGCGCTAGATTCTTTATTTTAAACCAATAATTGTCATCGCTAACATCTGTAAAAACGAAGCTTTTCCGCGTTTTTCGTGAAGACTTTTAGCAATCCAGCTTGCGAACTCAATCACATTGGCAGGAGCTGCATAGTAATGAGACATTAGATAAAAAGATAGAGCCTGACTCAAATCCCCCAGAGAATCAAAACCAGCTTTTTCAAGTGAATTTCTTCCTTTACTAAATAATTGCGTTAATTCTCTATTTTCTCTAACTTCCTCACTTTCTAATAACTCGTCAACCTTTTTCAAGAGCTCTTCTTTATTCATTACCAAATCACCCCAATTCCTGGACGTGGATTCCAAGGACCGTAATTAACCCAGCCATTAACAACAACTCGAGTAGTATGAGCAATGACCTCACTACCATTTACTCCACATTTAGCATGACCATTTGCATCATTCCAACAATAAGCACCCGGAGCAACTTTTATAGTTGCTTCAACATCACTTACTCCAATAAACAAGCCTGTAACTAATAATGAAACAATGATGACTAATTTTTTCATAAAACTCCTCCTTATTACAGCATGATATTTGAAATCCGGCGTGATAGTTTTTACACTAAAATAAGTTAACACTCAAATCCCTATCAATCTCACCTATCTGCCTGAGTCGATTTCTCCACTTTTTCATATCTCACCCCCTACATAATTTCTGCCTTAGGTTTAATAGGAGTCGGTAATCGAATCTCGCCTTTAGGACGTCTGCTTTGATGGCTCAAATCAATAAAGCTCACAGAACCGCCACCTTGAATTTTTTATAAACCTTTCTCTGTTAAAAGCATCCCTATACCTCCTAATTTCCTGTAACATTCGCTAGAATAGTGAATTACACAATATAGACTTTCCGCTCTTCCTCCTTTCTATTAAGTAGCTAAACAAAGTTTGGGAGCAAAATTGCCTTTGAGTGAAGTAAAACGTCATAATCATCTACCATCATCTCCAGCTCTATCTATCTATTCGATTTCCATTTCATTTTCTCAAAAATTTTCCACTATTTTTTACAAGAATACTTCAACATTTCATTCCAGAATCAAAAGTAGGACGGATCCCCTTTTTTATCTTTAGGATTGCTTTCTTTTCACTACCAGTAACTCACAAACATAAAGAACAACGGGACTTTCAAATCACGCTGCCAAATCTTTTTGAATAGCTCTCGTCCATCAAAACCAACCAAGTCCCCCTCACTAGACTTAGCCATAAAATCCAAAAAGACCTGGCACTTCAGCGCCAGGTCTTTGCTCATCTAATCCAACAAAGATTCTTCTTTTAAATTCCAGGTAATTTCCTGCCAGAGGGGATTGGTCCGCCAATCTGGGTCTTGGACAATTTCTTGGGCCACTTTTCGGGCTTCTTCCAAGATTGGAAAGTCCTCTAGGATATCTGCTACTTGAAATTCCGGTAGGCCTGATTGGCGGGTTCCGAAGATCTCACCGGAGCCGCGCATTTTCAGGTCTTCTTCGGCTAGACGGAACCCATCTGTGGTCTCCGTCATAATTTTCATCCGGGATTTACCGGTTTCGGTTTTGGGGTTGGCGATGAGGACGGCATAGGATTGGATGGAGCCGCGGCCGACTCGGCCTCGAAGCTGGTGGAGCTGGCTAAGGCCAAAGCGGTCTGCATCAACAATAATCATGATAGAAGCATTAGGAACATTGACTCCGACCTCAATTACTGTTGTGGAGACCAGAACATTCAACTCGCCAGCTTTAAACTGATCCATAACCTGGTCCTTCTCAGCTGCCTTCATCCGGCCGTGGAGCAAGCCGACTTGAATCTCCTGTCCCAAGAATGTTTGCAGTTCTGCCTGCAGGTCTTGGGCATTTTTTAAATCCAGAGCTTCAGATTCCTCGATCAAGGGGGAAATCACATAGGCTTGGGCACCTTTCTTGCTAATCTCCTCCTTTAACCAGCTGTAGACCTGGTCCTGTTGCTCGTGCTTGACCCAGCGGGTGATAATCGGTTTGCGCCCGGCTGGCAACTGGTCAATGACCGAGACATCCAGATCGCCATAGGCTGTTATGGCCAGGGTCCGTGGGATTGGCGTTGCGGTCATCATCAAGACATCTGGCCGAATTCCCTTTTCCCGCAAGGCCCGTCTTTGCTTGACACCAAAGCGGTGCTGCTCGTCGACAATGATCAAACCCAGGCGCTGATAGGTCACGCCCTCCTGAATGAGGGCATGGGTCCCGATCACAAAAGCTGCCTGCCCAGACGCGATTTGTTCCAGAACCTCCCGCCGGACAGCCCCCGTCTGACTCCCCTTGAGTAAGACCTTAGGCACATCTGGGAAGAGCTGGTTCAAGCTCTCCAGATGCTGCTCCGCCAAGATTTCCGTTGGCACCATCAGAGCGGCTTGATAACCTGCGGTAAAAGCGGCATACATGGCCAAGGCAGCCACAATCGTTTTCCCACTTCCCACGTCTCCCTGCAGCAAGCGACTCATCTGCCGGTCACTAGCCATGTCTGCCAAAATATCCTGCAAAACCTTCTCCTGGGCTTGAGTCAGGGAAAAAGGAAGTTGATCCTTCGCCTGGGCCAGGAGATCCGGTGAATAAGCCAGGATTTCCCCCTCCCCAGCCTGGCCTTGCTCTCTTTTTAGGAGCTGCAAAGGCAATTGGAAATAGAGCAGCTCTTCAAACTTAATCCGCCGTAAAGCTTGCTTATAAGCCGCTAAATCTGGTGGGAAGTGCATATACTCCACTGCCCTAACCCGATCCAAGAGGCGGTAGCGGTCCCGCAAGGTCTGGGGCAAATTCTCCTCCAATAAGTGATGGAGCCCCTCATCCATGACCTGACGAATCAGCTTCACCAAGCTGGCCTGGGAAATGCCTTGAGCCACATGGTAGACCGGCTGCAACTCCTGATCAATCTGGGTTAGAAATTTCAGGCCGGTCAGACTATTCTTGGCTTGATCCCACTTGCCATAAACCGCCACCGTCGCCCCCATTTGAATCTTCTCTGCCAGATAGGGTTGGTTAAAGAAGTTGACACCAATCACCACCTGATCTTGTTGGATGGAAAAACGCACGCGGTTCCGCTTGTAGCCGTAATACTGCACACTGGCCGGGCGAACTACCTGGCCCGACAAGACAGCCTTTTCACCATCCTCTAAATCAAAGACCGACTTGTTTTTGAAATCTTCGTAGCGAAAGGGAAAATACAAGAGTAAATCTTGCAGGGTCTGGATCCCCAGACGTCCCCATTTCTCTGCCGACTTGGGACCAACACCGGCTAAAACGGTTAAGGGTTGATGCAAATTCATAGGTCACCTATTTCCGATAAACGCGAGGAATGCGATCACTCAGCAGGCAGACAACTTCATAGTTAATGGTCCCGCGATAGTCTGCGACTTGGGTCACATCAATAGTCTCCTGACCACTGGCTCCAATCAAAACGACCTTGGTTCCAAGCGGATAAGCCTGGGGCAGACGAATGGTCAGTTGATCCATCGAAACGCGGCCGACAATGGGACAAAAGACACCGTCAACCAGGACATGAAAATCCTGCATATCCCGAGTCCAGCCATCGGCATAGCCCAGCGGTAGCGTCCCAATATACTCTTCCTCCTGGCTTACATAGGTTTTCCCATAACCCACACCTTGCTGGGAAGCGATTTTTTTAACATGGACTAGTTCCGATTCCAAGGACAAGGCTGCTTTAATTGCAAAAGGAAGTTCCAAAAGACCACCACTCGGATTCATACCATAAATAATATTCCCCAAGCGGACCATATTCAAAATCGTCTCAGGGTGCCAAATGCTGGTCGCAGAATTGGAAGCATGCACAAGGGCTGGCACTTGGTCCAGCTCTGCTAAGAGACTCGCAAAGAGCTGCTCCTGCTCCTTAAAATAGGCTGTATCCACTTCATCAGCTGTCGCAAAATGGGTGAAAATGCCTTCCACCTGAACGCCTTGTGCTTGCAAGGCCTGCTGGGCTTCTTGGACTTCAGCTGCCGACCGAAAACCAATCCGACCCATACCGGAATCAACCTTCAGATGGACCCGTAAACCGTCTAGGCTCTGCCCCAGGCTCAAAAGCTCGCGCACCCAGTCGCCACTAGCCACTGTTAGACAAATGTCATGTTCCTGTGCTAGAGACACCGCCGCATAGGCTGTCACCCCGAGAACCAAAATATCTTTTGTAATCCCTGTTTCCCGCAACTCCAAGGCCTCATCAATATTTGACACACCAAAGGCATTGACAATCCCTTGGATATAATGAGACACTGCAACTGCACCATGGCCGTAGGCATTGGCCTTAACCACAGCCATTCGCAGGGTTCCTGCTGGTAATTGGCTCGCAACCTGCTCAATATTATAGGCGATGGCATCTAGGGCAATGACCGCCTTAGTCGGCCGATGGGGACTCGTTTTCATGGCTTACCTCCTCTAAAATTACACTGGCCTGAACCATTGTTTTTGTATGGCTAATGGAAATCCAGATGCTCCCTGTAAAAGGGGCTTTTGAAAAATACGGAGCCCCAGTTTCTCTGTTTAAAACCTCTAAATCATGAAAGCGCAAGCGTCCTGCACCAATGCCAGTGCCCCAAGCCTTGGCAAAAGCTTCTTTGGCTGTCCAGCGACCGCCTAAATACTCCAGCTGGCGTCGAGGGCTCAAGCTTTCGTAAATCGCCAATTCTGCTGGTGTGAGAACCTTGCTTGCAAATCGTGGCTTTTCCACTACCTTGGCAATCGAAGCCAAGTCCTCCATATCTATCCCATGTCCAATAATCATCTTCTTACCTGCAAAAAGGAGTGGAGCTTGACTGCCCACACTCCTTCCATTTAATTCTACAATGCCTTGAGGCCTGCTGCCAGTTACATTCTGCTGGAGTCTATAACCAACTCGAGCCTGTTAAGCCATTTTAGCGCTGTCCATGACAGTTTTTAAATCGTTTACCAGATCCACAAGGGCAAAGATCGTTACGACCAACCTGGTTTAAATCAATATCTCCTGGTAATTCCTTACCTTCTGCGGCAATATTGCGGGTTGCAGTTGTTGTAATCTTATGCTCGGCCCGAGGACGTTCTTGTTGATGGATCTGTGCCTTCATCATTAAACGAGTCACATCATACTCCAAGGATGCAATCATGTCATTGAACATGCGGAAACCTTCAGACTGGTATTCTACGACTGGATTGTTTTGGGCATATCCCCGCAAACCAACGGCATTCCGGAGTTGGTCCAAGGCATCGATATGATCTGTCCACTTGTTATCAACAACTCGTAGAATCAAGACCTTCTGGAATTCCTTAACCGCAGAATCATCTTGCAATTTAGCAACCTGGTCATCGTAAACATCCATCGCCAAGTCGTAGAGATAATCGACCATGGCCGCATCTGAAAGACCTTCCAAATCTTCTTTTTCGATTTCATCTTCCGGAACAAGGCAATAATGGGCAAAATTGTAAAGTGCTTCTAAGCGCTCTTCCTTAGAAGAACGGCTATGGTTCTCCACTTGGCGTTTGATGGTCCGACGAATCATGGCATGGATCTCAGGAGCCAAGTCCCGGTCAGCAGAAATCACATCATACCGTTCCCGATAAATGATCTCCCGCTGTTCCCGCATCACATCGTCATACTGCAAGACCTGTTTACGAGTGTCGTAGTTGTTCCCTTCAACTCGCTTCTGAGCCGCTTCCACTTGACGGGTCAACATCCCAGAGCGAATCACAGATTCCTCTTCGGACAAGTTCATCCGATCCAAAAGAGCTTTAATCCGTTCTGAACCAAAACGACGCATCAAATCATCTTCGAGGGAGAGGTAGAATTGTGATTCTCCTGGGTCTCCTTGACGACCAGCCCGTCCCCGCAGCTGGTTATCAATCCGACGACTTTCATGACGCTCAGTTCCAATTACGCAGAGTCCACCATTTTCACGGACTCCTTCTCCCAACTTGATGTCGGTTCCCCGTCCAGCCATGTTAGTGGCAATCGTAACAGCACCAGGTTGGCCCGCATTCATGATGATTTGAGCTTCCTTGTAATGGTTTTTGGCATTCAAAACTTCATGCGGGATTCCTGCTGCTACCAATTTTTGAGACAGGTAGTCACTTGTATCAACCGAAACCGTACCAACAAGAACTGGTTGGCGTTTCTCATAGTGGTACTTGACTTCTTCAACCACGGCCTTAAATTTAGCTTCTAGACTTGGGTAAAGCAAGTCTGGATGGTCAATCCGCTGTACAGGACGGTTGGTTGGAATTGGGATAATCCGAATATTGTAAATTTCACGAAACTCTTCTTCTTCCGTTTTACCCGTCCCGGTCATTCCAGATAGCTTTTTATACATCCGGAAGAGGTTCTGGTAGGTAATCGAAGCCGATGTTTTACTTTCATCTTGAATCGGAACAGCTTCCTTGGCCTCAATGGCTTGGTGCAAACCGTCAGAAAAACGGCGTCCTTCCATGGTCCGACCTGTAAATTGGTCGACGATCAGAATCTCTTGTTCTGGACTGACCACATAGTCAATATCCAAGGTCATGATGTAGTTGGCCCGCAGCGCATTGTCAATAAAGTGGGTCAAGGCTACATGCTCAATGTCATAGAGGTTGTCTAGCTTGAAGTAGGCTTCGGCCTTGTCAATCCCAGAATCAGACAAACCAATAGTCTTGGATGGCACATCAATAATGTAGTCATCCTCGTTCAAGGTTTTAACATAGCGATCCGCTAAGTAATACAACTGGTTGGTTTCAGAAGAAGCCGGCCCCGATACAATTAAAGGCGTCCGAGCCTCATCAATCAGGATAGAATCGACCTCATCAACCAAGGCGTAATTCAAACGGCGTTGAACCATATCTTCCGGACGCGCCACCATGTTGTCCCGCAAGTAGTCAAAACCAATCTCGGCATTCGTAGAATAAGTGATGTCACAGGCATAGGCTTGACGCTTCTCCATCGGTGACTTAGAAGCCAAGTTGATCCCTACAGAAAGACCCAACCACGAGTAGAGTTCACCCATCTCAGTCGCATCCCGCTCACTCAGATACTCATTAACTGTAACAACGTGGACCCCTTCACCAGAAATGGCATTGAGGTAAACCGGCATGGTCGCGGTCAGAGTCTTCCCTTCACCCGTCCGCATCTCCGGTACATCGCCATGATGGAGCACAATCCCCCCCATAACCTGTACCTTATAAGGAAAAAGCCCAAGTACCCGTTTAGCACCTTCACGGACAACCGCAAAGGCTTCATACAAAAGATCATCTAGGGACTCACCTTCGTCATACCGCTCTTTAAACTCATCGGTTTTAGCCTTGAGTTCCTCATCCGTAAGAGCAGCCATTTCCTCTTCATAGGAAAAAACACGGTCTGCCATTCGTTCAATTTTCCGGAGTTCTCCCCGGTCGTTTTCAATAATGGATTTTAATAAATTTGCCATCGTTTTCCTTACTTATTGATTTTTTACTGCCTTTCATTATACCATAATCTAGGACATCTTGAAAATTCTTAGCCGAAAATGGAAAAAGACTTTCCAACCAATCCAGCTGGGCTGACAAAAAAAGCTGCCCGTGATGAACAGCTCTTCGACCTCTTATTCTGGTCGCTTCAAAACAAACAGGGCTTCTCCCTCTTTCACAGTATCAGGGGCTAACCGCTCCATCTGAGAATAGTCAGCTGGATTCGTCACGATAATCATCGTTGTCGCTTCCAAACCAGCTTGGGCAATAACTTCTCGATCAAACTGGGCCAAGACCTCACCGGCTTCAACTTGCTGTCCCTGTTTGACACGGGCATCAAAACCTGCCCCCTCTAAGGACACCGTATCAATCCCAATGTGAATCAATAGCTCCACTCCTTGATCGGTGCGCAAACCATAAGCATGCCCCGTCTCAAAAGCAATGGTCACTTCACCACTCACAGGTGCGTAAGCGAGGTCGCTCTCCGGCTTAACTGCAAAACCTCTACCCATAGCTCCACTCGCAAAAACAGGATCACTAACCTCTTCCAAGGGCAAGACCAGTCCCTCAAGGGGACTCGCTACAACAACCTCACCACTGGTCTCCATTTCCTTACTCGTAAATAAAGAACCAATTCGTTTCTGAAACCATGATTTTTCAGCCATTCCCATCACCTCTGTAAACGTTTTATAACTTGACTTTATAGTATCATCTTTTGACCAAATGTCAAGGTTTGAAGGGCTACAAGTCGACCGAGGAGGGACCCCCCGCTAGTCTCCTGTTTTAATCCGAACATCTCTATAAGCAACAATACGAATTTTACGAGGACTCCTGTGCGTTGTTGAGGGCATCTCTAACAACCGCGCTCCAGTATGCAGATCAATCTGGTAATCCCCATCAAAAGGCTCCGGAACAATCACATCAATCCCACCCGAGATGCTATCGATAAAAATATCCGCTGGATAACCACCATCATCAACCTCAATGGTTACAAAAAGTTCATCCTTGCCTTGCGGTACTGTCAATAAATGAAAACCATGCTTGGAAATCGGAACATAGAGACTGATCGCGGTTGCTCCTACATCCTCTAGTGATTCAGCCGAAGACGGTGACACTTTCCCCTGAATTGCAGGTATACTCCTTGGCGAATTCTACCTCTCAGTGGTTGTTCAGCCCTCCCTAATCTTCAGGGCGGTAAACCAGTTCAAATTCTTCACAAACAACCAACATCTTTTCTGAAAAATTCAAGCCCGCTTCCATTAAAGCTACTATAAAAAAATCCTCATGCACCTGCCGCCAATGAAGCAGACTGGCTGCCTTAAATGATTCTAGATCTGCTGACTCTCCTGGCAAGGGCTCATACTCCCCTCCTGGTAAGCATGTTCCTCCGTGACTTGATCAAAAGGACAGACATAGACCTTACGAGTTGCCAAAACAGCAAGAGCCTGTCCCTGACCATCTAAAAGAATGTCATAACCACCCTCCTTTGGTAGGTCTTCCCCCGCCAATTGATACAAGTCATAAGCAGAGCTAGTCGCCGTCTTTTGGCCCGCCAACACCAAGCCCGCCAGTCGATCAGCCTCCGCTCCAAAGTCCCAAGCCTCTGGTTGCGAACCCCCAGTTGGATTAATCAACAAATAAGCCTGCCACAATTCACTCGGACTCATATTTGATCCCCCTTTCAGATATCTTCAGTATAGCATGAAAAAGGTCTAGGAGATTGAGGCTGGGACAAAAGTCTAGCCTCTCTCTTTATGATTAGCAAAAGCTAAATTTCAAGTTGAAATTAGCCACCACTAAGAAATTCCTTTGGTGACTTGTAGTCCAAACATTTTTTAGGATAATTGTTTATCCAATTTTCAATAAAAGCGACTTCTTTGGGAGTTGTTTCTTTGGTCCCTTTTGGTAACCACCTGCG
>NZ_JACBXX010000166.1 GCF_013415245.1 Streptococcus danieliae
TGAATAATAGCTGTCTCACAAGAGCGATTGGGACGAAAGCCATAACTATACTCTGAGAAGTGTCTTTCACAGATTGGACTGATGGTTTGAACAATCGCTTGTTGCACCATTCTGTCCATGACTGTAGGGATTCCAAGATTTCGGACGCCACCATTTGGCTTAGGAATTTCAACTCGTAAAACTGGTTGAGGTTTGTACTTCCTCTGCTTTATAAGTTCCTTGGTTTCTCGCCAATGTTGCCGTAGGAAATTATCCATTTCCTCAATGGTAACTCCGTCGATACCAGCAGAACCCTTGTTTCTTTTTACCTGATGATAGGCTTCAAGCATATTGTTCCGAGATAATATCTTATCTAGCAATTCTGACATGTGCGTATTCCTTTCTTGTTTCGGTGTCTGAGGGACATCTTAGATTCGTGAACCTTCTCCTAGTCAATACGTGACCGTCTCCAGTTCTATCAGACCGTTCTTTTACAGACACAAGTGAAGTAGGATTACTTCGGTTAATTGTTCGCCCCTTCGCTCCATTTCCATTACAGAAACTTCATCACTACTATGGGTTCGGCTGACTTCTCATGATTCGTTGTTACTACGTCTACGACGCTCATGAGACCTCACGGGATAAGTCGTATATCTTTCCTCGTTTACTCTCGTGATCTACGCATATAGGTTACGACTACCTTTTGGGACTTTAGAGTTTTCAGCCTCCTCATCCACTACATACGCCTTCATATCACATTTCTGTTCGTAGAGCCACGATTTCGCTATCCCTTCCTCTCCCCGCTACCTCACGATAGTCAGGCTTGGGAGTCGCTATTGGGTTCACCGGTAGCAGGTGCCCACAGAGGACTTGCACCTCAGATATACGACATGCCCGTCGTACTGAAAAAGCTGCGTGGAAACAAAAGGTAGTCCACACAGCTTCTGACCGAATAGGTCTTTGTTCACTTTATTTTTGAAAGATCCGGGGAATCCCTAATCTAGATCTTCACCATTGGAACGAATGACTTTTTGATACCAGTAAAACGAATCCTTAGGAGTGCGTTCCAAGCTGCCCTGACCTTGGTCATCCATGTCAACATAGATAAAACCATAGCGTTTTCGCATTTCACCAGTTCCAGCTGAAACGATATCGATACAGCCCCAGGTGGTATAGCCGACTAAATCAACTCCATTGGCAATAGCCTGGGCCATGGCATCAATGTGGGCTCTGTGGTAGTCGATGCGGTAACTATCATGGATACGACCGTCCTCTTCAACCCTGTCTAAGGCTCCTAGGCCATTTTCAACAATCATCAGCGGGATTTCATAGCGGTCATAGATTTTTTCCAAATAGTACTGGAGACCACTCGGATCCTGGGCCCAGCCCCAATCTGAATATTCCAAGTAAAGATTTTTAGCACCGACGGAGAAATTCCCTCCAGCCTGCTCATCCACCTCATGGGTTGTCACAACTGTCGACATATAATACGAGAAGGTATATAAATCAATCGTTCCTTGGGCTAGAACTTCCAAGTCTCCCTCCTCCATCTGCAAGTTGACCTTGTGTTCCTGCCACAGGCGTTTGGCATAAGAACCATAACGTCCCTTAGCTTGGACGTCTGAACAGTAATAGATATTCTTCTCCCATTGGTGCTGATTGGCTAAAATATCTGCCGGATCACTTGTTCCTGGATAAAAAGTGATGCCACAAATCATATTGCCAAAGCGGAAGTTTGGATTAATTGCTCGCCCCACTTGAATGGCCTTGGCAGACGCCAGGAACTGATGGTGTAACTGTTGATAAGCTTCTTGAAAATCTGCATCCGAAGCCTGACCAAACATATCTAAAAACATAATCGTATTGTTAATCTCATTAAAGGTCAACCAGTATTTCACCAAGTCTTGGTATTCTCGGAAAAGCGTTTCTGCATAACGAACATAGAAATCAACCAGTTTCCGGTTAGACCAGCCCTTGAAGCGAGTTTCCAAGGAAAGTGGCGTATCAAAATGCCAGATAGAAACCAGAGGTTCGATTCCGTATTTATGACACTCTTCAAACACTGACCGGTAAAAATCTAAACCGGCCTGATTGGGTTCCACATCGTCCCCATTTGGGAAAATTCGAGCCCAAGAGACAGACAAACGAAAGACCGAGTAGCCCATCTCTGCAAAGAGCTTGATATCCTCCTTATAGCGGTGATAAAAATCAACAGCTTGATGATTGGGATAATAGTACTCCTCCAAAATAGCATACTGGGCTCCTTCCGGAAGATGACCACCCATATGCCCCATAGAGGCATATTTCCCTGGTTTCCCGTCCTTGTCGATATAGGTTGTATAGCGAGGACTGTTGGCAGTCCCACCTGTTGTCACATCTGTCTGAACCAAGCCCCGTCCATCCAGATTATAAGCTCCCTCTGCTTGATTGGCAGCGATTGCGCCACCCCATAAAAAATTCTTTGGAAAACGTGCCATTGCTACTACTCCTTTACTTTTATCGAATTATTTCTTTCCTTAACGAACCGTTGTCAATAAGTAGTCCCCAACCTGGACAGCCTTTTCTTGGCTGACGAGAATATCCTTGTAGAGAGACGTGTTGGTAATGATAATAGGCGTTGTTACGGGAAGACCAGCCTCCCGAATCTTCTCAATATCAAAGGCCAGTAGTTTTTGACCAGCCTCGATTCGATCCCCAACTTCGACAAAACTGTCAAAGCCAGCTCCTTGTAAGGAAACGGTGTCCATGCCGATATGAAAAAGAATCTCTGCCCCATTTTCTGTCCTCATTCCAAGAGCATGTTTACTTGGGAATAGCAGGGTAACCTCTCCCTTGGCTGGAGCATAAAGAATACCTTGACTGGGCTCAATCGCAAGTCCCTTTCCCATAGCCCCTGAGGCGAAAACAGGATCTGGAACATCCGTTAGTGGCACAATTGTCCCCTCCAGTGGGCTCGCAACAATTTCTTGCTGAATTTCCTTGAGCAGTGCAAGCGGTTCATCTTCCTTTTCATCAAGGACTTCAGCACCATAGAGGTTGGCAACTGGTAAGGCCATCTGAACTCCAAAAGAAATCACCACAGCTGCCACTGAAGCAATGATAGCAGAGATAACACCAGACATACTTCCTGTACTTGTATCAATTAGGGATGGGTAAAGAAAAATACCAAGCCCACCAACGGAATAACCAACAATTCCCGCAAACATTACATAGCCACCAATAAGGGCACTCGTCATACAGCTCACAATAAAGGGGATACGCATAGGCAATGTAATTCCGTAAATCGCCGGCTCTGTCACCCCAAAAAGAGCTGAAATAAGGGCTGGGAGGGAAAGACTTTGCACCTTGGCTTCTTTGCTTTTCAACATAATCGCTAAAAGGACACCAACCTGTGTAAAACTAGGGAAGAGGGCTGGCACTAAGATTGCCGAAAAGCCTTGACTAGCCGTTTCGACAATGGCCAAAGGAACAATCGCCCAGTGCATCCCAAACATCACCATCACCTGCCAGAGACCACCAAGGACAACTCCATAGAGAACTGGACTAATTCCCATAATAAGCTGGAAAAACCAACTCAAAGCATCAGACAATAGGTTTCCGACTGGACCAACCACTAAAAAGGTCATTGGAACAGCTAGCAATAGGGTCACAAAGGGTACCAAAAACAGTTTCACCACATCTGGGATAAGCTTCCGTGCCCCTCTTTCAATATAGGAAGCAACCCAAACTGCTAGAATTGCTGGGAGAACAGTTGAATAGTAGCCTCCAGTTGGAAGGGAGAAGGGAATTCCAAAAATCCGATTCAGACCTGCCTCCGTCACCCCCTCTACAACTCCTGGTAAACTAGGGTATACCAAGGCTGCTCCAATAGCCAGAGCTGTAAATTCATTGACTTTAAATTTTCTTGCGGAAGTCAATGCGATAATCAACGGAAGGTATTGGAAAAATCCATCACCAGCTGCATTTAAAATCGCATAGAATGCACTATTATCAGCCGTCATTCCGTTGGCTCCAAGAATAGCAACCAACCCCTTCAAAATCCCGGCTACAGCCAAGGCTCCAAGGAAAGGCTGAAAAATACCAGAAATCAGATCGACAAATCGTTCAAAGAGGTTACCCTTGAACTTGTCCCCTTCATCAATATCCAAACTTCCATTGCCCACAATCCCCGCTGCTGTCTGAACCGCCACATAAACGTCCGGAACGTGATTGCCAATGACCACCTGGTACTGACCACCTGCTTGCACGACAGTGACAATTCCATCACGCGCCTTGAGATAATCAGTATCTGCCTTTCCTTCATCTTTCAAGCTAAAGCGAAGGCGCGTGATACAGTGCTTGAGCTCTTTAATATTCTCTCGACCCCCAACATGATCGACAATATCTCTTGCCAGCTGCCTATAATCTTTTGCCATAGCGACAACTCCTTTCTGACTGCCTGAAACAAGCAAAAAAACCTAAACATATACCACAATGCCCCGACTCAAAAAGCCTTCTCAGACATCTTCGTATATATTTAGGTTTTGCCTGCCTTCCAGTAACAATCCTTTTCTAGCTCTATCTTAGCAAAATCACTCTTTTTTGCAAGCGATTCCAAAAAATATTTTTAAGTAAAATAGAAGTTCCAACTCGTTCTTACTCAACCATCCGTTGGATATGAATGGTTAGATAAATTTGTTCGTCCAAAGACATCTCAAAACCATAACTTTCTTTTACAAAAATTTTTATTTTCTCACTAGCTGCAAGAGCTTGAGGATAATTGGCTTGAATTTGTTGGAAAAGAAAGGCGTCATTCTGTCCTGCTACCTGTCCCTGTAAAACACGCTGGGCAAAATAACTGAGATGCGTGACCAAACGGTGAAAACTGGTATCTTCATGAAAATCTGCCCAACCAAAATGGAGACGAACAATATCGAGGAGCTGGTGAACCATCTGATTCACTTGGTGTTCTTGTTGGCTTCCCGCATTAGTCTTTTGGGCATTAATCAAATGTAGGACCAAAGAGGAGGCCTCACCTTTCTCCATATGAATGCCAAATTTCTCTTGGATTTGCTCCAATGTCTCCAAACCCAATTGGTATTCTTTGGGATAGAACTTCCGTACTTCCCAAGCCAAAGGATTTTCAATTGACAAGCCCTGGCGGCTTCTTTCCAGAGCATAATGAAGATGATCTCCAAGACTAAGATAGAGAGAAAATTCAAAGCTGGTATCGAGAACTGACTCAGCTTTTGAGATCAGTTGGGTTACCAAGTCTACTTCTTCCGCTGGCATACGACCATAAAGGTGGAAGAGATCACTTTCTTGCTCATCTCCCTGCAGTACAAATGTTTTCTCAATCTTATCCACTTCCAAGTCCTGGCCTGCTTTTTTCTGAAAGCCGAGCCCCTTCCCCATCACAATAATTTCCCGACCTTGTGTATCCATAGCTTGAACGACATTATTGTTATAAACTTTGATAATTTTCATCTTGCCCACCTTTGTACAAGTTATTGTCCTCAGACTCATTTCTAAGGTCTAAATAGCAAAAAAACCTAAATCCATCACCAAAGAGGCCTGTCTCCAGACTCCTGATTTTGATTTAGGTTTTGCCTGCTGCCCAGTAACAATCCTAAGTCTAGTCTAGCAAATTGGTTGCGCTTTCGCAAGGCTGATTTCCTGTTTTCTATAAGTAGAAAACGCCCTTCACACCAACCTCAACTTCTGAAACGCCTTATAGAGGCCATCCTCTTCCACGTCAGCGGTCACGAGGTCAGCCATGGCCAGTATTTCTGGGCCGCCATTGCCCATTGCTACTCCGACTTCCGCAAAATCGAGCATGGGGATATCGATTTTCGCATCGCCAAAAGCGATGGTTTGACTGCGGTCAAATCCTAGGTGCTGGAGTAAAAACGCCATAGCTTGAGCCTTGTTGACATCTTTGAGGCCTAAATCTCCAAATAGAGCTTTTTCCCCGCGGCCACCCCAGGTGTGGGCTTCCAATTGTGGAAAGGCTGCTTGAGAGTCCAAGTGATCCTGGTAGGAGTCCAAGATAAAGCTGATTTTATTGAGGTCATCCCGATAGAGGTTGGCCTCAAAAACCAGGCCATGGAGAATGTCTTCGACTTCCTGGCCAGCTACTTCATCAGCTGTTTGTCCCTTGGTCATGAGGTAGCTTTGCAGAACCTTGCGGCCACGTTCCCGAAAGCCTGGACTAGCAAATAGGCCTTGATTGCTTTCCAAGAAAAATTCCAAACCCCGTTCCTGGAGCCAGTCCACTACCTGCCGGGCATCCTCTGCAGAGATCACTTGGTGCTGGAGAACCTGCCCTTGAAACTCGATATAGGAACCATTGCCCCCAATCATCCCATCGAGGCCCATGTCCCACAATTCATCCTGCATTTCAGCCCGACTCCGACCGGTGCAGGCAATCACCACATGGCCCTGGGCTCTGGCCGCCCGGATTGCCTTTTGGGCAGATTCTGGAATCCGATTGTGGTAGTCAACGATTGTCCCGTCCACATCTAAGAATAGTATTTTTTTCATAGCGCATCCTCCTTGTCTCTAGTTTACTCTTCTTTCTTTTGGAAAAAAAGTAAAAAAATTCATGATAAAATGGAGGTAGAATTGTCAAACAGGGAGGAACTATGATTGCTTATCACCAACTAGACTTCCCCGCAGGAGGGGAAAGTCGGACCATCCGGGTCTATCTGCCGGATTCTTATGGACACCAAACCACTGCTTACCCAGTCATGTATTTCTTTGATGGCCATAACCTCTTCTTTGATGAGGAGGCAACCTACGGGGAGTCTTGGAAACTCAAGGACTTTCTGGATCAATGGTCCAAGGACATGATTGTGGTCGGACTCGAACCAGGCCGGGAAGGGCATCAACGCTTGGAGGAATATTCTCCCTATGATATCGGGAGCGGCTTCTTCGCGGGACCACTTCAGGGACGCGGGCGGGAAACTCTGGACTGGCTGGTTCAGCAGGTCAAACCCTTTATCGACCAAACCTATCGCACCTATCCGGATCGCCTCAATACAGGCATTGCCGGTTCCTCCATGGGTGGGCTCATGACCCTCTATGCCCTATCCCACTACAACGCCTTCTTCTCCAAGGGAGCTGCCCTGTCTTCTGCCCTCTTTGGGCCCATCCAGCAAGAGGTTGCCCAGGTGCCAATCGATAGCAATACCCGCCTCTACATGGGCTGGGGAACCCGTGAAATGGGGCAAGGTCCGGAGGCTGATCTGGAGCCCTGGTCGACTTCCTTCGCCCAAAGCCACCTAAACCTAGAAGCTAGTTTTCAGAGGTCGGGCGCTCAAACCTACCTCTATCCCCAAATCCACGGCCGCCATACCGAAAGCGACTGGGCGCAACAAGTCCCGCTTTTGATGGACTTTTTATGGATGAGATAAGGAGAATTGTATGAAAAAGAAACAATTTATAATCTTGTGGAGCCTCCTGCTTAGTTTAAGCCTCGGACTAGGAATCCTCAACCCAAGCCCTATTTTCAATCCCCCTACAGTTTATGCAGCTGAGACCAGCGATGGCCTTCTGCCTTTTCAAGGCGAAAAGCAAATCCAACTCCAGGACTGGGATAACAAAGGGCGCGCTCAAGCAGCCCACATCCAGCTAAAGGAGGGCGACCAACCTACCAAAAAACGAGCCGGTAAAATCAACTTTGATCCCGTTGGTTGGCATAACTACAAATTCTATTTTGGCGACGGTAGTGAACAAGCCTGGCTCATGAGCCGTGGTCATTTACTAGGCTACCAATTCAGTGGTCTGACTGATGAGGGACGCAATCTAGTGCCTATGACCAACTGGCTCAATGCTGGAAACTATCAAGGGACTGACGAGTCCAATCCTGACAGCATGCTCTTCTATGAAAATCGCCTCGATTCCTGGCTGGCAACCCACCCCAACTACTGGCTAGACTACAAGGTAACACCGCTTTACACAGACGATGAACTCATTCCACGCCAAATCGAGCTTCAATATATCGGTCTCGATGCCAAAGGCAACAAACTTGAGATCACTCTTGGTGCTAAGGAGACCAAGGACGCAGCCGGAATAACCCGCGTCCTCCTGGATAACACCTCGCCCAATGCAGAGATTGACTATACCAGTGGTAGAGCTACCAATACCGTTGCTTCAGCCAGTGAACAGGCGGCTGCCAGACAAAAAGCCGCTGAAGAAGCTGCAGCTGCTCAAGCACAGGCCGAAGTCGAAGCCCGGGCTGCCGCCCAAGCAGCAGAGGAAGCTCGTCTACAAGCAGAAGCCCAGGCCCAAGCGGAAGCTCAAGCTGCTGCGCAGGCCCAGGCTGATGCTGCTGTTGCGGTTAGTCCTGAAGTCAATGCTGGCGGGGGTTACACCAGAGATGCGCGTGGGCGCTGGCACCGACCAAATGGTCAATATGCTTCGAAAGCAGAAATTGCTGCTGCAGGGCTTCCCTGGTAGGTTACACTCTATTTTCCACCTTTCCTTTTAAGGATCGGTGGTTTTTTGCGACCACAAAATGTGCTAAAATAGTAGGGATTTTCTTTGTGAAAGGAGTCTTATGAAGTTCTATTCCTATGAATATGTCTTAAACCAAATTCGCCAAGATAACTGGCTACTGGCTATTTTCTTTATTTTGGTCTTAGTGATTCTCGGTTTTACAGCCTTTCAAGCCTACCGGGACAAGCGAGATTCGAAATACCGAGAATTGGTGATTATCCTTGGACTGGTCCTGCTTGTATCCGGCTTATCTGGTTTTGAAAGCCTACAAACAAGTAGTCAAATCAACAACCAATACCGCTCCTCGATCCATTTTATCGAAAAGGTATCCGATAGGCTCAAGGTCAAACCCAGTCAGATTTATGTCAATACATCTACAGAAACCAGTGGGGCTCTCCTCTATGTAGACGGGCAAATTTACCGCGCCCTCTCTGGGAGCGAACCCGATACCTACCTGCTAGAAAAGATGGATTTAGAGTCATTTGATTTAGAGTTAGTGGAGGTGAATCCGTGAATACACTTTATTTAGACACGACCATTAAATTGGCAATTGGTCTCTTAACCTTGATCATTGTCATCAATATTTCTGGTAAAAGCAATCTCGCCCCGAATTCGGCAACCGACCAGATTCAAAACTATGTTCTCGGGGGAATTATCGGTGGTGTCATCTACAATCCTTCCATCACCCTTCTCCAATATGTCATCATCCTGATGATTTGGACCATTTTAGTGCTCTGCCTCAAATGGTTAAAAACCCATAACCATACCATCAAACAAATCATTGATGGTCAACCCCGCGTTCTAATCCAAAAAGGGCAAGTCGATGTCGAAGCTTGTCGGACAGCAGGCCTAACCGCTGCCGACCTAACCCTCAAACTCCGGGGACAAGGAATCTTCCGCATGGCTGATGTCAAACGGGCTGTTTTGGAACAAAATGGCCAATTAATCGTCGTTCAAGCCGGCGAAGCCAACCCCAAATACCCTGTCATCACCGATGGCGTTGTCCAAATCGACATCCTAGAACTTTTGGAAAAGGACCCCGACTGGCTGCAAGAAGAACTCCGACAATTGGGCTATGATGACCATTCGCAAATCTTCCTAGCCGAATACGACCAAGGACAACTGAACATTATCACCTACGAATCTTAAATCTAGAAAGGATACACATCTCTTATGGCAGCTACTGTTCCGCACAAACGTGTTGAGTTTACGGAATTATTTTACGACCTTGTCTTTGTTTATGCGATTTCAAAGATGACCGGGCTCATCCATCATCTGGAAAATGGTATTCTCCCGGCCTTTAACTTTGCCACTTTTATCACCTGCCTCTTACTACTGGTCAATACTTGGATGATCCAAACCATGTTCACCAATCGGTTTGGGAAAAATTCCCTGTTTAATATGAGCATTATGTTTGTCGACATGGGTCTTTTGATGCTTTTTTCCAATGATTTCAATTCGAACTGGGAAAGCACCTTCTACTTATTTAATCTATGTTTTGCACTCCTATCGGGCACCCTGCTTCTACAATATGCTGTCCAATTTTGGCAGAGCAAGGATGAGCGGGAGCGCAGCGTTATTTTAGCCTTTCTCAAAATCCTCAGTGTTCGAACCTTCGGGGTCCTGTTGGCTCTGCTATTTCCTTTTCAATATGGGGTTTGGATTGCCCTCACTGCAGTGATCATCTCCTTCCTCATGCCAATCGCCTATCAAAAACAGATGGATTTAGTGCCGATCAATTTCCCACATCTGATCGAGCGGATTTCCCTGCTTGTCATTATCTCTTTTGGGGAAATGATTGTTGGCGTCGCCTCCTTCTTCCAGCCAGATAATTTTGGAATTCAGTCGATTTTCTTCCTACTGATCGTGATTGCGCTCTATTTGATTTATTTCTTAGAATTCGACCACATTTTGGATACTGGACTCCAAACACTGGGCTTCCGGTTAATCTATAGTCATTACCTCGTTTTCGCAGGGATTCTCATGACCACTGTCTCTATGACCTTCCTCAGTGAACATGAAGTCAACCATTTCTTCGTGGTCTCATTCCTCTACGCAGGCCTCTGTGCCTTTCTTCTTGCAGTTGTTCTCAATGGCAGTTACAATAAGGCGGCCTACAAGTGGACGCGCACATTCTTAGCAATGTATTGGCTCATCTTTGCAGTTGGATTCCTGCTCAGTCTGGTCTTTGCCACTACCCCGCTGATAGTCACCATCATTACGACTGGAACCCTCTTTCTGATCTGGATTCAGTTTATTCAATTTTATTTAAAAAACCATAAAAAAACCAAGGATCCTCATAAAATTTATTGGATCTAAAGCAGGGAGTGGGACAGAACTAAATTTGAAAAAATTTAGTTCGTAGTCCCACCCCCGCAAGGCTGATTAGGCTCTCTTCCGAGCTTGAAAAGCGAACGAAGAGGTCAATCAGCTACTGCGTCAAAGGCATTTTGTTATCCAAAGTCAAAGAGGCTAGACTTTTGTCCCAGCCTCTTCATTCATCCATTTTCTTACCTTCTCGGCTTAGTTCAGTGTAGTAGTTGATTACAACCCCCGATAAAGCTGCAAAGAAAATCAGCCCATAGATGGTTAAAAAAACACACAGCCAGCGTCCCAAAAAACTGACAGCTTGGTAATCCCCATAACCAACCGTCGTTGAGGTTACAAAAGCCATCCAGACACCATCCCAATAGTGGTTAATCCCTGGCTCAAGGATTTGCAGGCCAAATCCGGCCATAAAAATAAAGCCGGCAAATGAAGTGGCAAACTTCATAAACCCTGTCACTTTCAGAATCTTCATCAAAATACCCAAACGTTTCATCCTTCTTTCCTCGCATCCGCTTCAAAAAATCAGTTAGGTTTCATTATAGCAGATTCTGAAACAAAATTGCCGAGGCACTTGCCCCCTTCCAGCAAATGGGAAATTTGTTATACTATAAAAAACGAAGGACGAGGCCAATCATGCTGCAACAAACCACTCTCCCATCACCACTAGGAAATTTGATTCTACTTGCTGATCACACAGCCCTTCTGGGAGTCTGGTTTCAAGACCAAAACCACTTAGGAGCCCACTATGATCTACAGACAATCCCAAGCGGAACCAATCCAATCCTCAAGCAAACCCAAGACTGGCTCACAGCCTATTTCGCCGGAGTCAATCCAGATCCACAAACACTCCCTTTAGTACCAGCAGGAACCCCCTACCGGCAAATGGTCTTTGACCTCCTGCGGCAAATTCCTTACGGCCAAACCCAAAGTTACAAAGACCTAGCCCAAGCCTTCCAACAAAAAACCGGCCAAGCAACCTCGCCGCGTGCCATTGGTGGAGCCATCGGCCACAATCCCATCAGCCTGATCATCCCCTGCCACCGCATCCTCGGACACGACGGTTCCCTCACTGGTTATGCTGGCGGACTCAATCGCAAAATTTGGCTCTTAGACCATGAACAGATTTCGAAATCCTAAGGATTAGAAAAATCGAGTAGAGGCTAATTTCTAGTCCCTCTCACACCACCGTGCGTGCCGTTCGGCACACGGCGGTTCAATTAACTTTTAACGCATGTCGTTTAAGATAGAAATCTAGACAAGAAACCAGTCCTCTTTTAGTGAGGGCTGGTTTTGATATAGCTCGCTTTAAGACTGACTTCTGTACCACTAGTTGATAGTGGTTACCCCAGCCAGATACTTTATCGGCTATCCATTTCGGAACACCTAGTTTCAGAAGTCCCCATAGTCGTCTCGATTTTTTCTTCCATTGCTTCCAGATAATTACTCGGATACGAGTTCGTAAACGCTCATCTATTTGCGTCAGTATCGTTTTCATATTACCAAGTGAGAAGTAATTTACCCAACCGCGGATAACCCAATTTAATCGTTCAATCCGTGTCGTTAGGTCAATGCTCCACTTCCTCGTCGTTAGTCGCTTCAGCTTGCGCTTAAAACTCTGTACACTATCTTTATGGGGACGGCATTTCCAGCCTTTCGGAGATTTCCAAAAGCCAAAGCCTAAATACTTGAGTTTTGTAGGTCTCACAATCTTTGTCTTGGTCATATTGACCTTCAATCCTAATCGCTTCTCGATAAATCGGCTAATGGAGTGCATAACTCTTTTGGCGGATGCTTCACTACCAACTGTGATGACGCAGTCATCTGCGTAGCGAACAAAACGAAGACCTCGTTTTTCCAACTCCTTATCTAGTTCATTGAGCATGATATTAGACAAGAGAGGTGACAAATTCCCGCCTTGTGGGATACCGACCAACGTTTTATAACGTTGACCCTTAATCACGACACCTGAATGGAGATATTTCCGAATCAGTGATTCCGTATCCCCATCTTGGATAATGTTGTGTACTAAGGACATCAGCCTATCTTGTGGAACTGTATCGAAGAACTTTTCCAAGTCAATATCCACTATCCATTCGTAGCCATCGTTAAGATACTCAAGAAGTTGAATAATAGC
>NZ_JACBXX010000136.1 GCF_013415245.1 Streptococcus danieliae
TGAAGAGCTAAAAAACTACGCTAAGGCTCCATATACAACACCCAAATAAGAAAAAAGACTAGCCAAATCCCTTGGGGCACAAGGGGTTAGCTGGTCTTTGTCTATTTTTAGGTGATAAAGTCGGGAGGTAAGTTCTTATAAAACAAGAGATTTAATTTTAAATACCTTGCTATTACCAATCTCTTTTACAGCTCCTATCTTTTTTAGTTTTGATCAGGCTCCCTTATTTATCAAATGGATATCTTTTTTGAATCCCTTAACTTATCAATTAAATGCAATGAGGGATTTGAATTTTGAGATTGCCAATCAAAGGAATCTAATAACGATGTTAGTGACGACATTTTTGATAACGGCTGTCGCTATATATTCCATAAAAAATGCTGAATTGACTACCAATGAAAGATAGTTTGAAGGAGTTTCTCGTTGATTTTTCTTGCCCTGTTTGATCAAAAACATCCCCCTCCCTCTTAGCGATAGAGAATTGAAAAGCAGGGGGGTTCTTGTTATAATGAACTGTGTACGAAGTAGTATTATACTCATTGAATTTCAAAATCTGACGTTGTCAAGCCTCCTTGATGAACCTTAGTTCTACCTTCGTCGGCTTTCCTAGTCATCTTTTTGAAATTCTGTGAGTATTCAGATTTTGTTTTTAACTAAGTATTAGAAAGTAGATGATACTCTTCCTATTTTTCTTCACACGTCGTTAGCTTGGTCTTGCCTAACCCTAGTTATGCTTGTGCCTCGCTGTCTCGTTTGCGTTTAAAATAGGTTGAGTCATGATTTTAGATTGGAAGTAAGAAGAGCTATGAAGTTTGAGGATTTAAAGGCAAGGCAGGAGAAAATTCGCAATTTCTCGATTATTGCCCATATTGACCATGGGAAATCGACCTTAGCGGACCGGATTTTGGAGGCGACCGAGACTGTTTCCAGTCGGGAAATGCAGGCGCAGCTTTTGGACAGTATGGACTTGGAGCGTGAGCGGGGGATTACCATCAAGCTGAATGCGATTGAGTTGAACTACACTGCCAAAGATGGCGAGACCTATATTTTTCACTTGATTGATACACCTGGACACGTGGACTTCACCTATGAGGTATCACGTTCCTTGGCTGCCTGTGAGGGTGCAATCTTGGTAGTCGATGCGGCTCAAGGGATTGAGGCGCAGACTTTGGCCAATGTTTATTTGGCTTTAGACAATGATTTGGAAATTTTGCCGGTGATCAACAAGATTGATTTGCCAGCTGCAGATCCGGAGCGGGTGCGGACCGAGGTTGAAGATGTTATTGGTCTGGATGCCTCTGAGGCAGTTTTGGCGTCTGCCAAGGCGGGGATCGGGATTGAAGAAATCCTCGAGCAGATTGTCGAGAAGGTTCCAGCCCCAGCTGGAGATGTGGAGGCTCCGCTCAAGGCCTTGATTTTCGATTCTGTCTATGATGCCTATCGTGGGGTTATCCTGCAGGTTCGGGTGATGGATGGTCTGGTCAAGCCTGGGGATAAGATCCAGTTGATGAGCAATGGGAAGACCTTTGATGTCACCGAGGTGGGAATCTTTACTCCGAAAGCGGTAGGTAGAGATTATCTAGCAACCGGGGATGTTGGTTACATTGCGGCTTCGATCAAGACTGTTCAAGATACCCGTGTGGGGGATACGGTGACCCTGGCTGCCAACCCAGCGGATACGCCTTTGGAAGGCTACAAGCAGATGAATCCGATGGTGTTTGCTGGTCTTTACCCCATCGAGTCGAACAAATACAACGATTTGCGGGAGGCACTGGAGAAATTACAGTTGAACGACGCCAGTCTTCAATTTGAACCAGAGACTTCGCAGGCTCTTGGTTTTGGTTTCCGCTGTGGTTTCTTGGGATTGCTGCATATGGACGTTATTCAAGAACGTTTGGAGCGGGAGTTTAATATTGATCTAATCATGACGGCGCCGTCGGTTATCTACCAAGTCAATCTGACGGACGGCGAGACCATCGATGTTTCCAACCCAAGTGAGTTCCCTGATCCAACCAAGATTGATTCCATTGAGGAACCTTATGTCAAGGCGCAAATCATGGTCCCTCAAGAGTTTGTCGGAGCGGTGATGGAATTGGCCCAGCGCAAGCGGGGAGATTTTGTAACCATGGACTACATCGACGAAAACCGCGTGAATGTTATCTACCAGATTCCTTTGGCAGAGATTGTCTTTGATTTCTTTGATAAATTGAAATCGTCGACGCGCGGTTATGCAAGCTTCGATTACGAAATTTCGGAATACCGTAAATCCCAATTGGTGAAAATGGACATCCTCCTCAATGGGGACAAGGTCGATGCTCTCAGCTTTATTGTCCATAAAGAATTTGCCTATGAACGTGGAAAAGTGATTGTTGAAAAACTCAAGAAAATCATCCCACGCCAGCAATTTGAAGTTCCGATCCAGGCGGCGATTGGCCATAAAATTGTGGCCCGGACGGACATTAAGGCCCTCCGGAAAAATGTCTTGGCCAAGTGTTACGGAGGAGATGTGTCTCGGAAACGTAAACTCTTAGAAAAACAAAAAGCCGGTAAAAAACGGATGAAAGCCATCGGATCCGTCGAGGTTCCTCAAGAAGCCTTCTTGAGTGTCTTGTCCATGGATGATGAATAAAGCAGGAAGGTGGGTGGGCTATGCCCACCCACTTTGTGTAAAGGAGAAAAAATGAAAGCAGTGCAGTACCTAAAAGAGTTGTTAGCGATTCCCTCCCCAACGGGCTTTACCCGGGAGGTTGTGGCCTATCTAGTGGAGACCTTGGAGAAAATGGGCTTACAGGCCCAGGTTAGTCCCAAGGGCAATGTTTTGGTGACGCTAGTCGGTAAGGAAGAGGGGCCAGCTCGCCTTCTAACAGCCCACGTGGATACCTTGGGAGCTATGGTGCGTGCGATTAAACCAGATGGTCGTTTGAAGCTGGACCGGATTGGGGGCTTCCCTTGGAACATGATTGAAGGTGAGAATTGTTTGGTGCACCTGGCTGATGGTTCAACGGTTTCAGGAACGATTTTGTTGCACCAAACGTCGACCCATGTCTACAAAGAGGCAGGGACTGTGGAACGCAGCCAAGACAATATGGAAGTGCGTTTGGATGCTCGGGTGACCAAGGCTGAGGAGACTTGTGCCCTGGGGATCCAGGTTGGGGACTTCGTGTCCTTTGATCCCCGGACCCAGGTGACGGAGACCGGATTTGTCAAAAGTCGGTTTCTGGATGACAAGGCCAGTGTGGCGATCTGTTTGGCCCTGTTGGAACAGATCCAAACAGCAGGAATCCAGCTCCCAGTGACAACTCATTTTATGTTTTCAACCTTTGAAGAAGTGGGGCATGGGGCTAATTCGTCAATTCCAGCCGGAGTGGTCGAATACCTGGCGGTTGATATGGGGGCTATGGGAGATGACCAGGCGACGGATGAGTATACCGTGTCCATCTGTAGCAAGGATGCCACAGGACCCTACCATTACGGTTTCCGCCGCCATCTAGAGAGCTTGGCCCAGCAATTTGCGATTCCTTACAAGATTGATATTTACCCCTTCTATGGTAGCGATGCTTCTGCCGCTATGACTGCAGGTTGGGATGTGCGGCACGCCTTGATCGGCCCAGGAATCGAGTCTAGCCATTCTTATGAGCGCACCCATATCGATTCGCTTACAGCCACTTCCGATTTAATATTGCGCTATCTAGAATCCCCTCTAATGGAAGGATAAAGATGAAAGTAATCTACACCTCGATTCGGGCTAATCTGGTTAAGGACTTGGTCCAGGAAGCCTTGGACCTAGAATCCCAAGGTTACCGCGTTTTTTACATTGCTCCCAACTCCCTGTCTTTCGAAAAAGAAAGACAGGTTTTGGCATGTCTGCCCAGCAAGGCTTCGTTTGGTATTACCGTAACCCGCTTCCAACAAATGACCCGCTACCTCACGCTGGATCAGGAGGTAGAAGCGGAGCGCCTGGATGACTTGGGCTTGCAGCTCTTGATTTACCGAGTCCTGCAGACGATCCCGGTGGAGCAGTTCCGAGCTTACGGGCGGATTCGTAAGGATCCGGCTTTTGTCCAAGAAGTAGCGACTCTCTATAAAGAATTACAGGAAGCCCGGATGAGTCTGGCGGATCTGGAGCGTTTGGACAATACGGCCAAGGCCCACGACCTGCAGATGATTTTTCAAGCCTTAGATGAAAGTATGGTGGCGGAAGGTTACCTGCCTGCAACAGCCCTAGCCCATTTTATTGGCAAACTAGAGTCGGGGAGCCTGGATAAGAGCCTTAGCAAGGTAGCCTTGGTCATTGATGGCTTTACTCGCTTTTCGGCGGAGGAAAAACACCTACTGGGTCTTTTGCACCGCAAGGGCTGTCCCCTTGTTGTGGGGACCTATGCCAGTCAAAGGGCCCGAGAGCAGCAGTATCTGGAAGGTAATTTGTATCAGGCCAGTGTGGAGTTGATCCAGGATTTGAGCCGGGATTTTCAGGCAGAGATTGTGGCTGGATCTGCTGGCCGGGATGATTCCTTTCAGGAGCTGACCGACCGGCTGGAAGGGTTTTATGAATTTGGTCCCAAGACTGCGCAAGCTCCCGTAGCGGTTCCGCTTTTCCTGCATAAATTGGCCAATCCCCAGCAGGAAATCGAGTGGGTGGCACGGCAGATCCGGCGTCTGCTGGCGGATGGCTACCGCTACAAGGATATTCGCCTGCTTTTGGGCGATGTGGAGACCTATGCTCCCCAGGTGGCGACGATTTTTGACCGTTACCAGATTCCCTTTTATATCGGACGGCGGGAGTCCATGGCGGACCACCCCTTGGTACATTTTGTGGAATCCTTGGAAAGTCTGCATCGCCGTCATTTTCGCCGAGAGGATTTGGTCAATCTCCTGCAAACGGGTCTCTACGGCTCTTTTGCGACCGCAGATTTGGACCAGCTAGAATCCTATTTACGCTTTAGTGATTGCAACGGACTCGCCGCCCTACAGCGGACCTTTACCGCCAATGACGGGGATCGTTACGATTTAGACAGACTCAACCAGATTCGCGATGCGGTGCTGGCTCCTCTTTTACCTTTTATTAAAGCGAGAAAGCAAAAAGGAAGTAGTCTGCTCAAGAAGTTTCGGACCTTCTTGGAGGAAATTGCTTTGGCCTCTAACCTGGCGCGGCTAAGTCAGGGTTTGGATTTGCGGGAGCAGGAACAGCAGGCGGAAGCCTGGAAGGCCTTTAGCGACTTGTTTGTCCAAATGGAGCGGCTGGTGGGGGAGACGCCCTTGACCCTGGCTGCCTTTTTGGAGCTCTGGCGGGCTGGTGTCCAGTTGGCTACTTATCGAACTGTTCCAGCGACAGTTGATGTGGTCCAGGTCCAGTCCTATGATCTGGTCCAGCCCTTGGTTGCGAAACAGGTTTTTGCAATCGGCTTAACCGAGGATTTTTTCCCCAAAGAAACGGGAGAGTTGGGTTTGCTTAGCATGGAGGAAAAGGAACGGCTCAATCAGGGGCTGGACCAGGGGCGTGGTCTCTTGATTCCTTGGCGGGAGAATGGGCCCAAGAACCAGTTTACCGCCCTGTCGCTGCTGAATGCGGCCGAGGAAAGCCTCTACCTGACCTGTCCGGGCCAGATTGATAATGGTGAAAAACAGGCATCTAGCTATCTTCAAGTCTTGACCACCTTTGGCCTCCAGTGGCAAAAGGATACGGGGTCTGACTTGAGTCCGGATGACATCGGCTCCTATCAGGGCTTGCTGTCGCAGGTCATCGATTTCTACCAGACAGGCATCGAGGAGGAGTGGCAGCCGGAGCAGGAGTCTTACTGGAAGGCCTTGGTTCGCCACCTGCGTCGGTATCTGAGTCAGAAAGACCTCAGTCTACCGGGACTCAGCTACCAGGTTCAGAGTCAGCCTTTGAGCCCTGCGACCTTGGCGCGGCTCTATCCGCAAGACCAGGGCTTGCAGTTGTCGGTGTCCAGTTTAACGGACTACTATAAGAATCCCTATTCCTTTTACCTGAAACATGTACTCCGTTTACGGGAAGAGGGCAGTGTCCATCCCGATGCCCGGATTCATGGCCAGTACCTGCACCATATTTTTGAGGAATATTTTGGCTATCTGGCCAAGCAGGAACCGGCTCAAGCCCTGCAGACCGCCATTGAAAGCGTCAATCGCCAAAACTATGTGACCTATCGTTATGGGCTTGATGGTGAAAGCCGTTTTTCCCAACGGATGCTGTTGGATATTGTGCGGACATCGGCTAAAACATTGGTCGCTCCCGTCACGGAAACCATTGAGGAGGAGCAGCGCTTCCGTTACCTCTTGTCGCCTGAGGACCAGCTCTATGTCAGTGGGGTCATTGACCGGATTGATCAACTGCAAGGAACCGCAATCAAGGGGGTCGTAGACTATAAATCTGCCAGTCAGACCTTCTCCTATCCCGATTTTTACAATGGTCTCAACTCCCAGCTGGTGACCTATTTGGACTACCTGTCACAAGATCAGGTCTTTGGCGCCATGTATTTCCACCTGACCAACCCTCTCATTTCCTTTAAAAAACAAGAGGAAGCGGGTTGGTACCTGGCTCAGGCCATGAAGGAATTTACCTATAAGGGACTCTTTTTGAGCAAGGAAAAAGACAAGCTGAGTGAGCAATACTTGCTGAAAAGTGGCCGCAAAGATTTTACCTTGGAGGAAGAAGAATTGGCTCTCTTGCTGGCCTATAATCGCCAGCTCTTCCAAAAGGCTGCCCAAGCTATCCGGTCCGGGCAGTTCCCGATTCAGCCGATTAGTGAAGATGGCCAGTCTGTACGCGCCTATGTGGACCAATACAAGGCCATCACCCAGTTTGAAACACCCTACCATTACCAGAACTTACGGATTTTGGATCAATTAGACGGTTCGACCAACAAGGAGGACTGGTTCGCGAAAATCCGCCAAGATTTGGGAATGGAGGAACAGGAGGAGCAGGAGGAAGAATAAGATGAAGCCCATTGCTTTTTTAAATGAAGAAGAGATTCGCCTCTTGCAAGAACAAGAGGCCCAATTAGAGACAGACCGCAAACGGACCCCAGAACAAATTCTAGCTATTTACAGCTCGGGTCAGAATATTTTGGTGTCAGCCTCGGCAGGTTCGGGGAAAACCTTTGTTATGGTTGAGCGGATCCTGGATCAGCTCAGCCGGGGGATTGGGATTAATCAACTCTTTGTGTCGACCTTTACCGTCAAGGCAGCCGGAGAATTAAAAGAACGACTCCAGGCTAAGCTGACAGAGAAACTAGGAAATCCGCACTTGGATCCCCAGTTACGGGAACACCTGCTCCGTCAGCGGCAGCTACTGCCCCTGAGCGATATTGGAACCATGGATGCCTTTAACCAGAAATTGCTGGCACGAGAAGGCTACCGCTTGAGCCTGAGTCCGAATTTTCGGATCTTGTCTGATCCTAGCGAACTGCTCCAGTTCCAAAAGGAGGTTTTTAGCCAGGTTTTTGAAAGCTACAGCTCTGGGTCCGGGGAAGAGGACTTCTACCGTTTAGTGACCAACTTCACCGGTCAGGCCAAGGATATTGGTGGTTTCCGCCAAGTGGTTTATCAGCTGGCCGACTTTATGGATGCTCTACCCCAGCCCCTGGAGTGGTTGGAGCAGGCGGTTAGCGCTCAAGAACCGCAAGCTTTACAGGAGCTGGTGCGGGAGCTCTACCCAGCCTTTGGCAAATCTTGCCTGGCAGCTGCCGATCAGCTCTATGATCTGACCCAAGACCCGGATTACAAAATGTTCAAAAAAGATGGTCAGAAAACAGCAGTCTTTCTGAAACATGAGCAAATGATTGAGGGATTGCGGCTGTTGGCTGATCAATTTGTGACCTTTGAGACCTGGGACGAAATCGAAGCTAGCCTCAATCAAGTTTTGCTCCTTCTTCCCAAGACAGGAACAATCACCGTCGCCAAGGTCAAGTATGATTTTCTAAAGCCGCTTGTGGACCAAGCTCAAGCCATTCAAGCCCTGCCATTTATCCTAGAGCAGGAAGAGGAGGTGGCTCGTCTACTGGAAGCTCTCAAGGCCTTTGTCAAGGATTATTACCAGGCCTTGCATGAGGCCAAGCTGGCTGAAAATGCTTTTACTTTTAGCGATGTCAGTCACTTGGTACTCCGCCTATTGCGGGACTTTCCGGATTTACGGGCGGATTTGGTCGCCAACTATCATGAGGTCATGATCGATGAGTACCAGGATACCAACTCCCTGCAGGAGGAGGTACTAGAGCTGATCTCCAATGGTCACAATCGCTTTATGGTGGGGGATATTAAGCAGTCGATTTACCGTTTCCGTCAGGCAGAACCTGAGATTTTTAACCAAAAATTTAAGCTCTATCAGGAACATCAGGAACAGGGATGCCTGATTTTGCTCAAGGAGAATTTCCGCAGCCAGGAGTCTGTTTTGACCGCTACCAATGGCTTGTTTAAACACTTGATGGATGAAGAAGTTGGGGAGATTGACTACAATCAGGTGCACTTTTTGGTGGCAGGTAGTCCTGGCCAGAAGCAGCCTGAGCAGCAAAAGCAGGCCCAGTGTTTGATTTTTGACCAGGAAAGTGAAGGCCCCCTGCATGAAGGCCATGTCTTGGTGGCTCAGATTCAAGCCCTTCATGAGTCAGGTGTCGCCTACAAGGACATTTGTGTTCTAGTTGAAAGCCGGACCCGCAATAAGCCTTTGGTGGACTTGTTCTACCAATGGGAGATTCCCTTTGTTGAGGACCAGGGCCAGGGATCCTATCTCCAAGCCGTTGAGGTTATAGTCATGCTGGATACTCTGCGGACCCTCTACAATCCCCTCCAGGACTACGCCCTCTTGGCCTTGCTCAAATCGCCTATGTTTGGTTTTGATGAGGATCAATTGGCCCGCATCGCCCTACAAGAACAGATCGTTTCGCTTTCCTTTTTTGAAAAATTAAAAAAAGCCCAGGCTGGAACGGGGGCTGCGCCAGACTTAATTGAGGGCGCGCTCAAGGATAAGATTCAGCACTTCTTGGAGTATTTGGAGGCTTGGCGGGCGTATGCCAAATTGCATAGTCTCTATGATCTGATTTGGGCCATTTACAACCAGCGGCACTACTATGATTATGTTGGGGCCTTGCCAGATGGAGCTAAACGTCAGGCCAATCTCTATTCCTTGGCCCTACGAGCCCGGCAGTTTGAGCAGGGTGGCTTCAAGGGGTTAGCGCGCTTTATTGACAGGATTGAAAAAATCCTTGCGGCGGACAAGGATTTGGCGGATGTAGTTACAGAAGTGGACGAGGATGCCGTGCAAATTCTGACCATTCACAAGAGCAAGGGTTTGGAATTTCCCTATGTCTTTATCTACAATCTAGATAAGGACTTTAACAGTGAGGATCTGAAAAAGCGGCTGCTTCTGAGTCGAGACTTGGGAATTGGCATCCAATCCGTTAAGCTACTGGATACTCCTAATGATCAGCCCAATCACTTGCAGTCGGTGCGGCTTTCAGTTCCTTCGCTGACCTATCAACGAATTCAGCAAGAGAAGCGGCGCCAGACCCTGTCTGAGGAAATGCGGCTCTTGTATGTGGCTATGACTCGGGCGGAAAAACAGCTCTTCCTAGTTGGCCGAGGTAAGGCCAGCAAGCTAGCAGCTGCTTATCCAGAGCTCACGGCTAGTCAATTTTTGCCAGCCAGTGATCGGCTAGGCTACAGCAATTTCCAGGACTGGATTTTAGCGGTTACAGCTGGCTTCCCCAGCTTTAAAGAGGAGCTGGCCGTGAAAATTTTGGGGCAAGCAGACATTGATTTAAGAGAGGTTCAAAAGGACGTGCCGACCCTGCCTCTTGACCCCGACGATCTCAAAGACAATCGGCAATCGGAGCAATTGGCGCGTGCCTTGGACATCATTGAAAATGTCGACCGCTTGAACACCCTTTACCAGCCAGCCATTCAATTACCGACGGTCCGAACTCCGAGTCAGATGAAAGAACTCTACCAGCCTGTTTTTGACCTTGAAGGAATGGCCCAAATGGTGGAGGTTAAGCCCCAGGCTCTGGACTTCAGTCTTCCAGCTTTGGGAGCCAAGAAGTCAACGATTACAGCCAGCCAACTGGGTTCTAGCCTCCATGCCTTTATGCAGGGCTTGGATTTGTCGCAGGGACGGGTGGATGAAGCTCTGCTACAGGACCGCTTGCAGCAGATGAAGTTGGAGCCCGCTCTGGCCAAGGCCCTGCCCTTGACCAAGGTCTTGGATTTTTTCCAAACAGAACTGGGCCAGCTCTTTCTGGCCAACCCTGATCGTCTTTATCGCGAAGCGCCTTTTGCCATGTTGCAGACAGATGTAGCCAGTGGCGAGGAGTTTGTTGTGCGGGGGATCTTGGATGGCTATCTCTTGTTTGAGGATCGGATTGTTTTATTTGACTATAAGACAGACCGTTATCGGAATCCAGCTCGGGTAGCGGATCGTTACCGGGGGCAGATGGGCTTATATGCCCAGGCTTTACGGCAATCCTACGGGATTTCTAAGGTTGAAACCTATTTGATTCTGTTAGGGGGATCGGAGATTCAAGTGGTTGCCTTAGTGGATTCCTAAGCAGGGTCTCCCCATTTTCGAGCATTTATGCTACACTAGTAGGGAGGAGGTGGACCATGATAAAAATATTTGGTCAAGTACGCTACCATTGGCAGCCGCAACTATCCATCCTGATTATCTATTGGTCACTCTCTTTGGTCCCTATTTTTTTAGGTTTGGCCTTGATGTACGAAAGTTCGCAGATTCCCATGGTGGTCCTATCGTCCTTTGTTCTTTTTATGATTTTGTTAGGCATTGGTTTTCATAGGTATTTCACGATCTATGAATCAGGGACCTTACGGATTATCTCCGCTAACCCCTTCCAGCCTTCCAAATTAGCCATTGACCAGATAGAAAAAATAGAGGTCACGAAAACCTCTATTACCCTTTATTTATTTGGTCATGAAAAAGGACGGACCTATTACATGCGAAAATGGCCTAAGAAATACTTCGTAAACGCCTTGGCTCTCAATCCTCATTTCCGGGGAGAGGTGGTTTTGACGGACCACCTGATCCACCTAGATTATTATGAGGTTTATTATAAAGAGAAGGCCTAGTGTTCAATGGCCCGTGTAGGACATTCTTTGATGGCCTGGATGAGTTCAGGAGTTTCGTCTAGCTCGAGGCTGAGTTGATCACTTTGATAGAATTTAACAATGCCATTATCATGGTAGTCAAAAACATCAGAGTAGGTTTGGCAAAGGCCGCAAGCGATGCAGCGTTCAGGAATTAGTGTTACTTTCATAGTTCTATTTTATAAGGAATGGGACTAAAAAACAAGAAGAAGAGGTAGAAAAGCTTTGAGTAGAAAACGTAAAAATGAGATTTCGGATGAAAAACTCAATTCATGGTTGGTTTGGGCGATTTCCGCAACAGCCATTGTCGTGATTGTTATTTCAGGAATTTTGATTTTCCTTTCCGTTGGCGGTAGCAACAAGCAGGAAGCCGTGCAAGGCTTCTACAGTTCAGAAGTGTCTGCTGGCAATGCCCAGCCTGCGTCTGAATCTGAGGCCAGCAGTAAGTCTTCTGAAGAGGAAGAAGAGACTGAGGAGACAACCGCTAGCTCCAGTAAGGAGAATACAACGGGTGGGGCAACCATTACCGTTCAAGCAGGTGAGGGCGAAGCAGCCATCGCGGCGCGTGCCGGAATTTCAATTGCGGAATTGGAAGCTCTAAACCCAGGGAATATGCGTACAGGTTCTTGGTATGCTAACCCAGGTGATGAAGTACGGGTTGAGTAGGAGAGAGCATGCAAGCATTACAAATTGCGATTGACGGCCCAGCCTCTAGTGGGAAAAGTACAGTTGCCAAGCTTTTGGCAAAAAAACATGGCTATACATACCTGGACACAGGTGCCATGTACCGGGCGGCAACCTACCTAGCCCTCCAAGAAGGCTTGGACTTGGAAGATGCGGCTGGGATTGTTGCAGCCCTTGATGCTGCGCCGATTTCCTTTGGCCGTAACACGGGCGGTGAGCAACTGGTATATGTTGGTTCGATTGATATTACAGATGCCATCCGCCAACCGGATGTAACCCAGGCTGTCTCTACCGTCGCGGCCTTGCCAGCAGTTCGCGAAAAGCTGGTTCAACAGCAACAAGCCTTGGCTCAAGCTGGGGAGATTGTTATGGATGGCCGCGATATCGGAACCACCGTTTTACCCCAGGCCCAGGTTAAGATTTTCCTGGTTGCCTCTGTCGATGAGCGAGCAGAACGCCGCTACAAGGAAAATCTCAGCCGGGGCATCAAAACTGATTTAGAAGCCTTAAAGGCTGAGATTGCCGAACGGGACTACAAAGACAGTCACCGTGAAGTTTCCCCCTTGAAACCGGCAGACGATGCCATCCATTTTGATACCACAGGCGTATCCATTGATGGTGTCCTCGCTTTTATTGAATCGGAAATTGAAAAAATAAACTAAGAAAAGGTCGCTAAGGCGACTTTTTTGGCTTTCTAGCTGCCTTTTAATCTATTACCCTTTCATGGTAGAATACAGGGAGGGAGAATGATCATGGGAAAGAGTTATTATTATGTGGAGGTTGAAACCTTAGCAGGAGAAACCAGCTGTTTGCAACTTCCAAAAGATTTGCAAGGTGCAATGCGAGCCTATCGTCAGGCTCATCCAATAACCTGGGAAAATTTATTAGCGGATGTGCTCATAAATATCCCAGTTGCTGCCTACAGTAAGGAAAACAACTACCAACCTACCATTCGCTTGGCTAGGGTTAAAAGTAAGCGTCCAATAACGAGGTATCTATCTTGAATCCCTATTATCCGATATACTAATAAAAAGATAAAAAATCGGAGGAAACAGATGCCAATCAATTTACTAGACCTAGGCCTTGTTCATCTAGTCTG
>NZ_JACBXX010000060.1 GCF_013415245.1 Streptococcus danieliae
ATAAAGCAATTCCTATTCTGATGTTTTTTCCACTTATCAGTTTACTAGGAATTGCTTTTTTTTGCACTCTGAATTACAAAAAAAGTTGCATGGAGAGAAAGCTTTCCACACAACTTATTATAGAACCCTTAATAATCGAGAGCGTCCGCCCCTCCTGGAGCGTTTCCGACATAGTAACCTGTCTTTGCATTGATACTAAAGAGATAGGTCCCATCTGGCTTGAAGAGGTTGAAATAACCATTTCCATTAATGATATTCACACGCTCAATAATATATTGGTCTCCCACAATATAACCATTTCGGCGGGCATCATCCAAAATGCGCTCGAGCACACCTGGTGTAAAGAACCAAGCTGGATTTTCACTGTCCACTAGCTTAGCTGGATCATAAGGAACTCGACTCAATTCTCGTTGAATCTTGATTCCCCAATCAATGTAACCACCACCAGCAGGAACCACTGGACTAGCCACTTCTGGTGTCACCACCATCGCTGGATAGGCCTGACCACCAGGTGAAATGGTTGTTGTTGCAGGAGTCGGATTG
The DNA here is from genome assembly GCF_013415245.1 of Streptococcus danieliae. Lineage (GTDB taxonomy): Bacteria > Bacillota > Bacilli > Lactobacillales > Streptococcaceae > Streptococcus > Streptococcus danieliae_A. The sequence continues at coordinate 544 of NZ_JACBXX010000060.1, forward strand.
ACTGCTACTGCAGGCGCTGGATTGGCCGGAGCTGGAGTCTGAGCAGGAGCCTGAACAGCAGCTGGTGTCTCTGGAGCTGTCACAACAGTTTCAGCTGGTGCAGCCTGTTCAGAGTTTGTCGCTGTCTGTGGTGCAGGTGCTGGCACTGCTTCTTGCCGTCCCATCGCCAAGGCTTGCTTAATCAACTCATTCAACTTGTCATTGCCACTATCAATATCGCCGAAGAGAGCCGTCGCTTTAGGTTTAGCGTCCGCCTTAATCTCCCCATCAACAAGAACCGGCGTCTCAAACTGGGCATTCAAATCCTGAACAGCCGAAATCTCCTTGGACAACTTATCATAAGTTTCCTTAGCCTTATCGTACTCCTTGGTCCCTTTTAATTTATTCAGAGCCTCTTGCAATTTTGGCAGATCCCCAAAGGCATCATTTTTCAAAGCCGTTTTTTCGGCAGATGTGTAAAAACCATCAACCAGATTATTAAAGGTTTTCAAATTCTCCTCAACCGTTTTCGCATCCTGACTTGAGCTAGCCTTAGAACTCGATTTGCTGGTTGATGAAGAAGAAGCGGCCTTCTGCGAAGTTTGCTGGGACTGTTGTAAAAGCGCATAGCTAGTTCCACCCAGAACCAGAATCGCCAAGGCTGCCGCAGACGAATAAATAAAAGATTTGGTCTTATAAAACGGAAGTCTCAAAGCCTTCCGGGATCCTTCAGTTAGCTCCGCTTGATCAGCCGCCGCTAAAGCAGCTCCAAGGGCTGCCCCTTGCTCAGCCTCAGTAACCAGAGCCTCTGAGCCCGCCTCTTTGGTCTCAGCCACAAGCTCTTCACTAGCTGAAACCATTGGCACTGTATCAAAAACAGCTGTCTCTTCCAGATCAGCAACCGCTTCTGCCTTGGGTGTGTCCACTTGACTGCTAAAAGTTGGTGCCACCTTCACCAAGGACTCAGATGCTAGATTCTCCTGGATCAACTTGCTAGCTTCTGCCAGGTCAATGGTCTGGGTATCAAACTTAGCTTCCTGAATTTTGTCCTTGTGCTGCTTAATGTATTTATCCAAGGCATTGTCACTTGGGACAATGCCCGCTTGAGTTTCTGCATTTTTTTGTGCTGCTTCCGCAACGGTCAATTCCTGTGCTTGCTCTAAATCCAGAACGCTCTCCTGCTCTGAATTTGTCGGAATCCCATCCTTATTCGACATAGCTACCTCCTTTAATTGGTACGATTCTCCGAACGTCTCACACGTTCTCCGAAATATTGATAATAATCAACTCTTAGAGTTCCATTATACAATTTTCTCTTCTTATCTGCTAGGCTTCCATATTTGGTTTCAAATTGCTCATCACTGGTTAAGATAAACTTACTCCACGTTTTCAGAGGCGCAAAGGTTTCTCCCATTTCTTGGTACAAACGGGTCACGCCTTCATCATCCAAAAGGCGCTCCCCGTAAGGAGGGTTAGAAATCACCACCCCATTGATTAGCTCTGTCCGAAAGTCTTGTAAACGCATTTGTTTAAAGGTAATGTAAGAAGCCACACCGGCCCGTTCTGCATTGGCCCGCGCTAGCTCCACCATTCTCCCGTCAATGTCCGAAGCCATAATGTTTAGGTCTAGATCAGCCTTCTTGGCTGCCACAGCCTCTTCTTTTAAGTTTTTCCAAAGTCCTTGATCCAACCAAGGCCAGGCCTCAAAAGCAAAGGAGCGACGCAGACCAGGAGCGATATTTAAAGCCTTCAAGGCTGCTTCAATCACAATCGTCCCAGATCCACAGGTCGGATCCAGCAAGGGCTTATCTGGGAACCAGTTGGACAGGCTGACCAAGGCTGCCGCCATATTCTCTTTCAGAGGGGCACCTCCCTTATCGGTCCGGTAGCCTCGCTTAAAGAGACTATCCCCACTGGTATCCAACAAAATGGTCGCTCGATCTTTTAGGATTGAAACCTCAATCGAAAAAATAGGGCCGGATTCGGGCAGGGGCACACCATCAGGACGGGCATAGACTTTTTGCATCTTCCGCACAATCGCCTTTTTGGTAATGGCTTGAACACTCGGTTCATTATGTAGCTTTGAACGCACGCAACGAGCCTTGGAGACAGGAAAGGCTACTCCCAAGGGGAGATAATCTTGCCAGTCAATCGCAAACACGCCCTGATACAGCTCCTCAAAAGTTTTGGCTGGAAACTCTCCCAAAACCAGCTTAATCCGGTCCGCTGTTCGTAGCCACAGATTAGCCTTCATAAAGGCTTCCTGACCGCCCTTAAAACGAACCTTGCCATTTTCAACTTGACAGTCAACCTCCATTGCACGGAGTTCCCGTCCTACTAAGGCTTCTAGCCCTGCAGCAGCTGTCGCTACTATTTGAAATTCATTTTTCACAGTACTTCCTCTATATAAAAAGCTAGCATACGCTAGCTACCTATGTGTAATTTTCTATAAGCCATGTTCTGTTCCGGAAATAACTAGGTCTTATTTCCTTCGATAATCATCTGTCTACCGGTCCAAGACCGGTCAGGATACTCCGTTCGATTTCCAGGTATCCCATGCCCCGACCAAAATTTGGGTTGCTAGCTTGAGGGGTTTACCGCGTTCCACTTTTTCTGTTTCCAGAAAAACTCCGTCACTGTGGCACTTTCAGATCTATTCAAACCTATCCGCAGACTTAGCTTTTTCGATCGCCGTAACGATTTCTCGTCCCTAGGCTTATGTCTTCGCCTAGCACAAACACTACCAGCATCACAGCTGGTGCTAGCATGGACTTTCCTCATACCTGACAGGCAGATATGCGATTATCCGAAAACTACACGTCCCTTGCTCTTATAAACCTTTTTCAGCGATTTGTTTGCCGAAAACTTCCTTCTCCAAACGATTCAAGCGACGTAAAATATCATAGTTGGAAACAGAAGTCGCTTGTTCTTTGGGGAGGGATCCTGGACTATAGGATGCTGGTGCAGCTGGTTTTGCAGCGCTATTTTTGAGACGCTGATTCTCTTGTTGTAATTCCTTCACCAGAGCTGCATAGGTTTCGTAGTCTTTAATAATATCATCTAAAAACTCATCAACTTCTTCTTTGTTATAGCCTCTTACGGTTGTTTTAAAATCTTTGTCAAAAATATCTTTCGAGCTATACTTAATACTGGCCATCTCTCTCTCCGTTCTGATTTATAAATCTAATTATATAAAATCTTCTCCTATTTTAGCAAGGGCTAGCCATTATCTTTTGAAAAATTTTCCGCCTCCTGGTTTAATTCGTAAAAGTCCAGCATTTGTAAGGGGATTCCTTTTTCCTGGGCGGCTTCTTTGAGGTATTTTAGATTCGTTGGATTCTCCTCATCGTACAAAAACAGAACCTCCTGCGCATGTCTCAGCAGTAGATCTTGGTAAGCTTTGAGTTGGCTGGGATTTTCATAACTTTCATAGGCCGCGGCTACATAATCAAGTCTTTTAAAGCGGGCTAAAACCTCTTGATTGGCTTCATTCCAATTTTTTCCTTGATCTTGAAAACAAAAAACACAGGCCATCTGAAAGTCGAAACCTTCTGCGCGGAGTTCTTCTAAAACATCCAAGGACCAGGCATCAAATCCCAGTTGTCCTCGAAAAACAATGTAATCAATTCCTTCTTCTAAATAGCGACGATAGGTTCGTTTTAGGAGACTCTTGATGATTGGAAGCCGAGGGTCTTTGGGAGCAAAAATCCCTAAATCAAAACTGGTGTAACCTGCTGCAAGTAATGTCGGCATTTTTTAGCTAGTCCTCTTTCTAAAGTATGGTATAATGGTTGGGTGTAATGTTTTAAAGGAGACTTATGGTACAGTACCCATCGAAACTCGGTGGACGTCGCCAGATTGGACGCGCTTCGATTCGATCGGAAGCGAATTTTGCCAATCGGGGGATGTCCTTCGAAAAAATGCTGAATGAGACCAATTCTTATTATCTCACAAAAGGGCGAGCAGTTATCCATAAAAAACCGACACCGGTTCAGATTGTGCGGGTCGATTACCCTCAGAGGAGTCGAGCCAAGATTGTTGAAGCCTATTTTCGACAGGCCTCAACCACCGACTATTCCGGTGTTTATAAAGGGTATTACCTGGATTTTGAAGCCAAGGAGACGCGACAAAAAACAGGCATGCCCCTTAAGAATTTCCATGCTCACCAAATTGATCACATGCGGCAGGTGCTTGAACAAGATGGAATCTGTTTCGCTCTCTTACACTTTTCAACATTACAGGAGACTTTTTTGCTACCAGCAGAAGCCCTCATTCAAAGTTTCCAAGAAGATTGGAAATCCCTCCCTATAGAGTTTATTCGGGAACAAGGCTACTCCATTTCGCTGGGAGCCTTTCCTAGTGTACCCTATTTGGAAATTATTGAAGAACATTTAATAGGTGGTAATTCTAAATGAAGAATTTTTCATGGCCGAGACTCGGTAAATTCATTGCCCTCGGAATGTTATCGCTCTTTCTCACATTGGTTGTACTAGGGGGACTTGTGTTCGCCTATTTTGCGATTACATCGCCAACCCTTTCAGAAGAAGAGCTTATCGCAACCGCATCATCCAAAATCTATGACAATCAAAACAACTTGATTGCCGATCTAGGATCTGAGAAACGTGAGAATGCATCTCCAGAAGAAATTCCCGTCGAATTGGTCAATGCCATTGTTGCAATTGAAGACCACCGATTTTTTGATCACCGGGGTCTGGATTCTGTTCGTATTGCCGGGGCTGCTCTCAACAACCTGACTTCTAGTAGTCGTCAAGGTGGATCTACGCTAACCCAGCAATTGATTAAACTGACCTATTTCTCAACCGCTACATCAGACCAAACCTTGAGTCGGAAAGCCCGGGAAGCTTGGTTGGCCATGCAATTGGAGCAACGGGCAACCAAACAGGAAATCTTGACCTACTACATCAACAAGGTCTACATGTCCAATGGTAACTATGGAATGAAAACTGCGGCCCAGAGCTACTATGGTAAAGAGCTGAAAGACCTCAGTCTTCCACAACTCGCCCTCCTAGCCGGAATGCCACAGGCTCCCAACCAATACGACCCCTATTCCAATCCTGAAGCCGCGCTTGAGCGTCGCAATCTTGTTCTAGGCGAGATGAAGGAAATGAACTACATCACCGCTGAGCAATACGAACAAGCCATCAACACACAAATCACTGATGGACTTCAAAGTCTCCGCCGGACCGAAAGCTACCCAGCCTATCTCGACAACTACCTCAAACAAGTTATCGAGCAAGTTGAACAGGAAACAGGAAACAACCTCCTCACAACGGGTATGGAAGTTTATACAAACGTTGATATTGAAGCACAACAACAACTGTGGAACATCTACAACACCTACGACTACGTTGCCTACCCTGACGATGAAATGCAAGTCGCTTCAACCATTGTCGATGTTACCAACGGTCGCGTTGTAGCTCAACTAGGCGGACGGAACCAATCTAATAATGTCTCCTTTGGTACCAACCAAGCAGTTGAAACCAACCGTGACTTTGGATCTTCCATGAAGCCAATCACAGACTATGCTCCCGCTATTGAAAACGGAATCTACGATTCTACAGGAGCCTACGTTTATGATACCCCTTATGATTATCCAGGATCTAACACTCCGATTTATGACTATGACCGTCGTTTCTTAGGAACCATTACCCTCCAGTATGCGATTCAAGATTCGCGGAACGTTCCAGCCGTTCGAGCTTTAGAAGCCGTTGGTCTGGATGAATCTCTTAAATTCTTGAATGGATTAGGAATTAATTATCCTGAGATGCTTTATGCCAACGCCATCTCAAGTAATACAACCATCTCCGACCGCCAATACGGAGCAAGCTCTGAAAAAATGGCGGCAGCCTATGCAGCCTTCGCCAACGGAGGAACTTACTACAAACCACAATATGTCAACCGCGTTGTTTACCAAGACGGTACTTCCCAAGATCTAACCGATAAGGGAAATCGTGCTATGTCTGAACAAACAGCCTACATGATTACTGACATGTTGAAAACCGTTCTAACCCACAACACTGGTCGAAATGCTGCAATTGCCGGACTTTTCCAAGCCGGTAAGACTGGTACTTCCAACTATGGTGACGATGAGGTTGCTAAACTGACTCGTTCAACTGCTGGATCTTACATCGCAGCTCCAGACGAGCTCTTTGTTGGTTACTCGCCACAATATGCGATGGCTGTGTGGACTGGTTACAATAACCGCTTCACTCCAATTCTTGATGATGGAATCGATGTCGCAACCAGCGTTTACCGCAACATGATGGCTTACCTCCATCCCAACGGAAACGACGACTTCCCAATGCCAAGCGGACTCTATCGCAGCGGCAGCTACGTCTTCAAAAATGGAGCCAACACGTCTAACGCAGCCCGTGGCGCACGCCAGGTTCCAAGCTATAGCCGGGTTGAGGATGACGAAGAGGATTACATCTTACCAAGTCCAAACTCAACTTCTAGCTCCAGTTCTGTAACAACCCCATCATCTTCAGATGAAACAACACCAACGTCATCTAATATGTTGGACAACGTCTTTCCAAATCCAAATACCCTACCTTCTTCGAATGTAGAAACTGACACTCCTAGCAGTAGTCGCAATCAATTTGGAGTTGACTAGATAATTTGAAACCCACCTTGAATTTCAACATTCAAGGTGGGTTTTTCGTTCTTTTGCTCTTGTGTGGAATCCCTGAAAACTGATAATCATGGAATTTGATGATTTTAGATTCTTAATAACTGTAATGAGATAGTTTGACCTTGGCTTCTTTCGAATTTTCTACCATCTGTCAATTATTCTTTTAAAATTTCGCTAATTTATTTTTGTGCTTGACTAGGAAACTACTAACCATGAGCACCTACAAAATTAAAGACTAACAACAATATCAAAATTCACAAGCTCCTCTCCACGATGTGTAATACAAATAAAAGTTTTTTGGGAAGAGTACTCTCTTATTAATTTGTAAAAAGTTGTTGCTGATACAGCATCTAAACCACTTGTTATTTCATCGAATAAAATCACATCTGCATCAGAAATCAAAGAACGCAAGATTAAAATTTTCTGCTTCTCTCCCCCTGAGAAAGAATTAAAAGTTTCTCCATCTAGTTCCCTTTCTAAATCCGAGTCTTTTGAAATAATCTCATTTATTTGTAACCTTTTTGCCAAATAGAATAATTCTTTTATTTTATTTGAAGTAATTTCAGTAACTCCGTAAAATAAATTCTCTTTTAAACTTCTATTAAAAATCATACTGTCTTGACCAACGTAAATAATCTTTATACCTTCAGGAATCGTTACCTTTCCTTCATCTGGTTGAAACAAGCCTGCTACTATTTTTAAAAGTGTTGTTTTTCCAGAGCCATTTCCACCCAAGATAGCTATATTCTTTTGAAGGGGAAATATCAAGTTTACATGATCTAAGATAACTTCTTTATTATCAGATTGTGTGTGTTTGAATCTAAATGACAGATCTCTGACATGAATACTTTGCTCTCTTTTATCTATTTCTAATATATGTTGAGCAGTCTCTATTCCATAATGAATCTTAGAAAGAGCTATGTTTAATCTATCCTTTAATTCAATTCCACTTAGAAAATCAGTTCCAAAACTTGATAAATTTAATACTGAATAAATAAGAACCAATATGAAGGAAATTGGATTTCGGGAATAATCAAAATTATTCACCCACAATAGTGATAGAAAAGAAATAATCCCTACAAGTAGAATTTGTTGACAAAAATAGATATTATAGATACTTTTTTGGACTCTATAGTATATGTTTGCCTCTTCTTTTGTTTTCTGTCTAAAAATTTCTGATTCCCTCCTAAACATTTTATAAGAGTAAATACTATCAATATTCTTAAAATAATCATCAATTCCTTTATTAACATCTAAAGTTTTTCCAATCGCTGATTGAATATTACTCCGATTTTTTTTCGAAGAGTATGAGGATAGAGTCATATAAATTATACAAAGAATACAGTATAGAACACCAAGGAACTTATCCTGCATACCAATAAACACCGAAAACATAATCACTGTTATACTTGCTCTAATAAAAGCAGGAACAATTTCCTGTGCAATTGCTCTACATGTAAATGATATTTCTGAAACAATCCCTTGTAATTCTGATGATTTAAACTCAAGAAAATACTCATAATTTTGACTCTTAAAAAAATCAAATACTAAATTTTTCGATACTTCTCTAGTTATTTGAACAAAAAAATTTGAAAGATAATTCAATAAAGAAGGTACTAGCAAGGTGATTAAAAAAAGTGAAAAATTTACATATGAAATTGTACTATCTTTATTGACTATTTGTGGTAATAGATAGGGTTGTATGCAAATTAAACCGTAACCTAATACGAATAAACATAGAATAAATATGATTCGCTCTTGCCCTATTTCCTTCATAAAATTTTTTGAGAATTTATAGATCATATTTCTTCCTCACTTTTCTTAAAATCACCTAATGTAATTGAAGAATTTGTTAAAATTCTTTTTAAAACTAATCGCCATGTTTGAAATTCTGCATCTCCCCAATTACTTTTTTCTTTCACATAATCTACAATTTTCCTAAACTCTTCTTGAGAAATAAGTTTCCCATATTTTTCTAACATCATAACTGATAAAGCAGCACCACTATTAAACTCTGTACTTTGAGTAACTGGATCTAAAAACTTTGAAATTACTTTCTTTGTAGGCAACGTTTTTGTTCTTTTTAGTTCTATAGCAATACTTACATATTTTTCTGTAGCTTCATGATTTGTTAGAGTCAGAGGAATAGCATATAATCCTTCTACATTTCTTTCACTTAATTTAATTTTTCCGGAAAAACTCTGAGGTCCACCATTCAAAGTTTGAATTTCAATCTCTGAAATTCTAGAAGTGTGAACTGATACTTTTTCCCATTTATTTAAAGTTTTAATCGATATTTCAATATAGTCATTGTCGAAGTCGTTATCTAGAGTGAAATAATCTAATACCTCTGGAATAGATAATTCCTCTTCAATCTGAAACATTGTAAGTAATCCATGGCTAGGCGGTTCTCCTCCCCCTACAGCAACATAATTACCAAATACAGAACACATACTATATGGAGTATGACCAATAACTTGACGGTTTTTTAAAGTACCACTAATTTTATCTAGTTCATATAGCATTGCATCTGCAAGAACAAAAAGCGTATCCCCTATGATACTAACTGGCGATACAATCAATCCTTCTTTCATTTTTATATCCCATACTTTTTTTCCATCCTCCACCTGTAAACATCCAACAACACCTTTTAATGTTGTATAATATACTCTATTTTTTTCAACTACAACTGTCTGGCGATCACAATCACCTTCCACTTCCGAGCTCCACTCAATTTCTCCGTTGATTAGATTAACCTTATAAACAATGTTGTTATTAGATATATATGCGTGATTTTCAGAAATCCATGCTCCTGAAGTATCTGTACTAATAATCGACCCTACATCCAACTTAATTTCAAATAGTACTTCACCATTTTCAAAATTTAATAACCAAACAACTTTATATGATTTATTTTGTTCTTCAAAATACTTAGTACCAGTTACTAAAACCATATCTTGAAACGACAATAAAACACCATATATAAATGCACCTGATAATTTGAATTTTTTCTGTATATTACCTCTTTGATAAACACCTACAATATCCTCGACTCCAGCTACCCAAACCAAATTCTCAAAAACATTCAGAGAAGTTCTTACTCTACTTCCTAAAGATATCTCAAACTCTAATTCACCTGTCTCTTTATCTACTCCTACAATAGTATCAAATCCACTAAGCATAAAAACTGTTCTTCCATATATAACAGGAGTCCCATAACCTCCATTCAAAAATTTTTTCTCCCAAATTATTTGACCTGATTCACATAAAAATTTTTTTAATTGATACTCTCTATATCTTTCTGAATAACAAACAATATAAACAAAATCAGAATTCTCAGGATCAAAAAATGGGACTCTCAAAAGACTATCTATCTTTAACCTCCATATTTCTTTCAAATTAATTTCACTAATATTATCATTAATTAAATATTCTTGATACATATTTACCTCATTTCATATGATGAAAAATAAAAATCACTTGAATTAACGTTAAATTAACGTAGCCTCCAAGTGATTAAGTTCTACTAGCAATTCAATATTTCTTTGATGCTAAATAATATTTCTTGAAGAGGCTGATTTCGAAATTGAACTTTCAACAGCTAAATATTCCACATCTTCAATAAAAAAATAATTAAAAGTATCAGTATATTTATAAGGTCTTAATCCCTCAATAGTTGCCTTCACATCAAAACTTAGAGTATCAATTCCCGATTTATTTATAGGAATTGGAAAACAAAGTTTTGCATATTCACCAATTTCCCAAGTTCCTAATACTTTTCTTGTTACTTCAAAAGAATTTCTCTCTGATTTCAGAGTTACTTCAAACGATGTAAACTGAGTATCTTCTTTATCCATAATATATCCTCGCGGAGTGTAGAAACCAATATTTAAATTTACTAAATTCTGCTTATCATTAGAAGTAATAGTAACATCTGTATACATCTCTGACATGCGAGTACATTTATCTGCGCTACAATTTACACAAACCTTATGTAATATGCTATAGGGTAACTGAATTACACCTCCAAATTCACCTCTCCATCCTTCATTCCAAGGATCAATTGCTAGAAATTCTTCAGACTCATCGTCATAACCAACGATTAAAACAGCATGTGACTCCATATCAAGCCGTTTAGTATCTTCAACAGTCTCACAAGGATAATCTGCCGCTGAGTGGAGCCGAATAAAAATTGGAATATCATCTGCTAAAGAATCCTTGATACTATCTAGAGTTCTCTTTGACCAAGGCTCATATCCCGAAACAGCTGCAATCCCAGATGCTGTAGATTTTGGAAGCGTTTGCGGCATTACTACTCTCATAAAAATACCTCCTCTATTCTTATAGACATATAAAGTTACATACTAAAAATAACAAAAAATTAATCAGCTTTCCCCACGTCAAGTCCATCAGCATTATTTTGTATTTCCAATCTCACTTCATTGAAGTGCTTCAAATAAGTTTCTTGGAGCGAATGACTGTAGATAGGAGTACTACTAAATACAATTATTCCAAATAGTAAAAATGTAAATAATTTATGAATTATGAGCTTTTTCTTCATTTTATTCCTCCTTCCTATTTTACTAACATTCTAACTCCGATATAACCAAAAGTCAATTATTTTTATTATTCTTTTGACTTTTTTATAATTTAATGTTTTTGAGTCATTTCTGAATGTGGCGTTTTGCCTTTTGAAATTATCTATTGTATAATGGATTAAAAATAGAAAGAACTATTATTTTTATGAATATACTAGGTGAAAAATTTAAATTACAAAGAAAAAAGCTAGGACTTTCTCAAAAATCTCTTGCAGAAGGTATTTGTGAACAAAGCCAGATTAGTAAAATTGAAAGAGGACACTTTATCCCCTCTGCCGATTTATTATTCAAACTCTCGCAGAGATTAGAAGTCCCTTTGGATTATTTTTTCAATGATGAAATTGAAATCAAATCTAATCTCTCTAATTTCAAACACCTTTCTAGTCGTCTACTAGATGATAGAAATTATGACGATTTAGAATATCTTTATAAAATAGAATTAAATCGAAATGTTTTTCTAACTTTAGAAGATCGCACATATCTTGAATGGATCAAATCTATCATTGATTTCTATCACTACAATCTTCAAGATAAGGCTATTTCTGACTTGGAACATATGCTATCAGGAATAGACTCAGATAGCTTAATTTACTTGAAACTATTGAACACTCTCTCTAATTTCTATTCTCTAGTTGGTCGTGAAGAAGATTATGAAACAAACTACTCTCTATTACTCAAATTGTATCAAACAAAAAATCTAGAACATCAAGAATATCTATTTGGTTATATTAGAGTTCGTTACAACCATGCCCACTATTTAGTATCAAAAGAAAAATATAGTGAAGCTATTCAAGAAGCTCTTGAGACTATAGAACTTTGTAAAGAACAACAAACTAGTTACCAATTAGCACCCCTACTAATCCTCGTTGGAAATTCTGGAAAACAATTCTTAGATCAAGAGCAAGTAAAAAATTATTATTTAGAAGCCAGAGAGCTATGCAAAATCTATGATAATCCACTAATGTTAATGAAAATAGAAAATTACTTAAATCAGCTAGATAAAAATATGTAAAAATTCTGACATAGCTGATACTAGTCTAATACTCATTTAAAATCAAAAGTTGAAAAATAATGGATGCTTAGTTTTGAAATACAACAATATAAAACCACTAC
>NZ_JACBXX010000058.1 GCF_013415245.1 Streptococcus danieliae
TGGAAATCTCCGAAAGGCTGGAAATGCCGTCCCCATCAAGATAGTGTACAGAGTTTTAAGCGCAAGCTGAAGCGACTAACGACGAGGAAGTGGAGCATTGACCTAACGACACGGATTGAACGATTAAATTGGGTTATCCGCGGTTGGGTAAATTACTTCTCACTTGGTAATATGAAGACGATACTGACGCAAATAGATGAGCGTTTACGAACTCGTATCCGAGTCATTATCTGGAAGCAATGGAAGAAAAAATCGAGACGACTATGGGGACTTCTGAAACTAGGTGTTCCGAAATGGATAGCCGATAAAGTATCTGGCTGGGGTAACCACTATCAACTAGTGGCACAAAAGTCAGTCTTAAAGCGAGCTATATCAAAACCAGCCCTTACTAAAAGAGGACTGGTTTCTTGTCTAGATTTCTATCTTAAACGACATGCGTTAAAAGTTAGTTGAACCGCCGTGTGCCGAACGGCACGCACGGTGGTGTGAGAGGGACTAGAAATTAGCCTCTACTCGATTATTACTTCTAATTTAAAATTAAATACTCAAACTAGTTTGGATCCACACTAGGGAGCGAGACGCAGGCATAACTCAAGTTAGGCAAGTCGAAGCTAACGACGTGTGGATTCAAAATGGAAAGAGTTTCATATAGAAATGGAGAAGCTCTCCCCGACTAACCGGTAAATTCATCTGGTAGGAGGATCACTTGCGTGCGATTTTGTTCGACAACATAAACTTCTCTTGGATAGCTGGAATCAAAGGGATAAGGTAAATCAAATTGAATCCAGGACGGGGTCTGGTTACTCCGATATTCCAGACTAACCTGATTCTCTGCGTTTTTTAGAATCCGGAAATGGAGGGGAGATATCAGGTCGAAAACACCTGTCAGATTTTTGTCGATGACAAACCAGAAGGAATCGATTAACTCGGATGGAAGACTGGTGACAATGCCGAAGGAGGCATAGCGTTCATTAGGATTTGAAAAAGGCATCTGGACTCCTTTCATAGTAAAAGAGGCATGTGGAACCCACACTACCTCTAAGGCTAACTTTACCGATTTTTGAGTTCTAAATAGCGTTTGTACCAAATATTTACATAGGATTGAGAGAAGGGGCCGCGGCCATTGTTGATCCAATCCACTAGAATTTTTACATTCTCTTTAAGGATAAAGTCAATATCCTCAGAATAGTTCATTTGCTTCTTATGACGTTCATACTCTTCTACATCCAGTAGACGTTTTTCCCCATCCGCAAAGACTTTGACATCCAAGTCGTAGTCGATGTACTTAAGGGCTTCCTGGTCCAGGTAATAGGGGCTGGCCAGATTACAGTAGTAGGAGACGCCATTATCGCGAATCATGGCGATAATATTGAACCAATACTTTTTGTGGAAATAGACAATGGCTGGTTCACGTGTCACCCAACGACGACCATCACTCTCGGTAACCAGTGTATGGTCATTAACGCCAATGAGGGCGTTCTCAGTTGTTTTTAGTACCATGGTATCGCGCCAAGTGCGGTGCAGATGCCCATCATGCTTATAACTTTGAATTGTAATAAAGTCGCCTTCTTTTGGAAGTTTCATATGCTACCAACTTTCTACAATACACTTACTCTCCAATTATATCACAAAAGAGAATGAAATAGGAGAAGGGAACCTCGTAGAAGGAGGAGCAAGATCTTGGAAAAGGGCTAGTCCAGGTCTCTCAGGGCCTGGTCAAGTTGGCTTTTAATCCGGTCATAGTCAAAGCCCTTGCGGAGCAGGGCCTGGGTCAGGCGCCGTTTGAGTTGGAAGCCTTCGTATTTTCGCTGGTAACGGCGGAGGGCCTTGTCCAGCTCTTTTGCGAGTAGCTCCTCCTCGGTGTCTGGATCCTTTTCCCAGCTTAGTTGGCTCAGAGCCTGGCGAATGCTGTCGGCCTTGAAGCCTTTTTGGTAGAGGGCTTGTTGGATTTTGGTTTTGAGGTTGCGATGGCTCAGACGTTGGCTGTATTTGCGTTGGAGTTTTTCGGCTTCTTTGAGGGCCAAGGGACTAAAGTCCAGTTCCTCCAAGCTTTGGGCAATGATGGCTGGGGCGATTCCTTTTTGTTTGAGCTTTTCCTGGAGCCGGTAGGGGCCTTTGTTCCCTGTCCGGAGCTGGCTATCGAGATACTGTTGGCAGTAGCGCTGGTCGTTAATCCAGTTGTCTGCTTCCAAGTCTCGGAGGATGGTTGCGACTTGAGACTCTGCGATTTGGTATTTGAGGAGGTAGTCTCGAACCTCTTTTTTAGTCCGATTTTGAAAGGAAATGTAGTAGAGGGCCAGGTTTTTGCCGTAGGAGATTTGCGCGAAGGCGCGGATTTCTTCTAATTCTTCAGGAGTCACTTCCTTCCCTTGGGAGAGCAGGTAGCGAACCAGGGTGTCTTCGGTGATGTAGAAGGCTTGCCCCTGGTCCGTTTCTAAGAGGTAAAGCCGTTTTTTCTTTTGGAGTTTTGTGATTTTCATAGGCCTATTATACCTTTTTTATTGTAAAATAAGGGTATGAGAGTAAAACAAAGAATTCCATTGAAAATCAAACGAATGGGGATAAATGGAGAGGGGATTGGTTTCCACAAGGGGACGCTGGTCTTTGTGCCGGGGGCTCTGAAGGGGGAGGATATCTTCTGCCAAATTAGTCGTGTGAAGCCGAATTATGCGGAGGCACGTTTGCTGAAGGTGAATAAGGCTTCACGGTTCCGGGTTGATCCAGCTTGTCCTATCTATGAGACTTGTGGGGGCTGTCAGATTATGCACTTGCAGTATCGGAAGCAATTGGAGTTTAAGCGGGATGTGTTGAAACAGGCCCTGAAGAAATTCAAGCCGGAAGGTTATGAAGACTACGAATTACGGCCAACTCTAGGGATGAAAAAACCGACCTACTATCGAGGGAAACTGCAGTTCCAGACACGGCGGGTCAAGGGGGAGGTGGCAGCAGGTTTGTTTGCGGAAAACTCACACCGTCTGGTACCGGTGATGGATTGTCTGGTTCAAGACAAAATAACCCAGGCCATTGTCAATCGTACGGCTGAACTCTTGGATGACTTGAATATTCCAATCTATGACGAGCGGAAAGAGCAGGGAGTTCGGACAGTTATGGTACGGCGGGCTCGTAAAACGGGTCAGGTTCATATGATTTTTGTCCTGAGTCGGAGATTGAAATTGGGTCGTCTGGTACAGCGCTTAACTGAGGAGTTTCCTGCGATTCGGACCATTGCGGTCAATGTTCAGCCTAAGAAAACCAGTGAGATTTACGGAGCGGAGACGGAAATTATTTGGGGAAGTGAGCATATCCAAGAAGGGGTATTGGACTATGATTTTGAGTTGTCCCCACGCGCCTTCTACCAGCTAAATCCCCAGCAGACTGAGGTCCTCTACCAAGAGGCAGTGAAAGCCTTGGAAGTCAAGCCCACAGATCATTTAATCGATGCCTATTGTGGAGTCGGGACCATCGGCTTTGCCTTCGCCAACAAAGTTGCCTCTGTACGGGGAATGGACATTATCCCCGAAGCAATTGAAGATGCCAAAAGCAATGCCCGTCGTATGGGCTATAACAATACCTATTATGAAGCGGGAACAGCTGAAAGCATCATCCCTCGCTGGTATGCGGAAGGCTATCGAGCAGATGCCTTGATTGTTGACCCCCCTCGGACCGGCTTGGATGACAAGCTCTTACAAACCATCCTGACCTATCAGCCAGAGAAGATGGTTTATGTGTCCTGCAATGTGTCCACCCTGGCCCGTGACTTAAAAACCTTAGCCAAGGCCTATCAGGTGGAGTATATCCAATCTGTGGACATGTTTCCCCATACAGCCAGGACTGAGGCTGTTGTGAAATTACTGAAAAAATAAAAGGAGTTAACATGAGAGAACAAGAATTTTTAAAAGATATGGAACAATGGTTGAAGTTACAGGTTACAACCAATGAAATGGCGGTGGCTGAAAGCCACCGAATCTGGGAAGAAGAAAAAGATGAAGCGGCGCGTGAGGCTTGGATTCGTTATGAAAGCCGTCTAGATGCTTACACCTTTTTGTTAGGCAAATTTTTAAACTTTCATGATGGCAAGTCTTTCCATGATTTGCCAGAAGGATTTTTGGATAAAAAATTCTATTAAAAATCGAAAAAGGGGGATACGATGTATAGTTATCTCACAAAATCAATTGAAAAAGGCTATTCTCCAGTAACGGAAGCTGATTTTCGAAGTCTATTTTCGGATCTAGGTTTGATGAAAGGGGACCTTGTCCTGGTTCATTCTTCCTTATCTTCTTTAGGTTATGTTGTGGCTGGTGCTGAGGCGGTTTTTAAAGCCTTGCAAGAGCAGATTGGCGCCGAGGGAACGATTGTTGTCCCGTCTCAAACTGTGGAAATTTCAGATCCTAGTTCCTGGCAATATCCAGCTGTCCCGAGTGAGTGGTTTGAAAGTATCCGGGAAAATATGCCTGCTTATGACAAGAAAACCTCCTTTTCTAAAAGTATGGGCCAATTTAGCAACTATATTGGACGTCTGCCCCAGGCTGCTCGTTCGGATCATCCCATGTATTCTTTTACAGCTGTTGGCAAGCAAGCAGAGGAGCTTGTTGAGATAGATGGATTGGATTTTCCCTTTGGAGAAAACTCAGTTTTATCAAAATTATATGATACCAAGGCTAAAATCGTTATGATTGGCACGGACTTTGAAACCAATACCTCGCTCCATCTAGCCGAGCATTCTGTGGATCGTGATGTGATCGTTGAACGTAGTAAAATCCTGCAAGATGGGAATGCGACCTGGTGTGAGTTCAAAAATATCGATTTAGATCTCTATGATGATTTTCTAGAGATCCAATCGCAATTTTTTGAAAAGTATCCTCCTAAGCAAGGAAGGATCAATGATGGGAAGGTGTATTGCTTTAATATGATTGATTGTGTGGATTTTGCTAGGGAACATTTTCAAAAGCGAAGTGGGGAGTGAGTGGCATAGAAAGCTCACATTTTATAACCATCGAGATTGCGAAGACTTTGTCCGATTTGGGCAGGGTCTTTTTGTTTCGCTTGGATTTTGTTTTTACTTTTTACCATCCGCTTAATCACTTTTAAAGTCTAGGAATTTCACTTTAATAAGTGAAATTGTTTATATTGAAAGCGAAAACATTGTTGTTTATAATGAATTTATAAATGAAGTAGCTACAAAATTTAAGGATATGGAGAGGATGTTAAATGACAAATTCAATAGCTTTACTGTTAATGTCTCATGGAACTTTTGCACATTCGGCGATGAAGAGTGCGGAGTTAATTATTGGACAGCAAGAGAATTATGAAACTGTGGGAATAGATGTTGTAGATGATGTAGATGCTTTGGAAAAAGAGATGCTTGAGAAAGTTGAGTCTCTTGATAAATCGAATGGTCTTATTATTTTGACAGATATTATAGGAGGGACACCAACCAACTTGGCATCACGGCTATTACAAAATTCAAATACCATTTTGGTTTCAGGTTTGAATCTACCATTAGTGTTAGATGTTTGCATGAATCGGCAGATGAGTTTGGATTCTGTAATGGTGAGTTTGGAAACTGCTTATACACAAGGATTTAGTATTCGCACAATAACAGATGTTATGGGAGGAGAAGAAGATGAGTATAGTCTTTAGTCGCATTGATGATCGTTTAATTCATGGGCAAGTTATGACAACTTGGGTAAATTTACATAATGTTGAACAGATTATTGTTTTAAATGATCGTGTTGCTCAAGATCAGACACAAAAAAGTATATTAAACATGGCAGCACCTCCGGGAATAGCTGTAAAAGTATTTCCTGTTGAAAAGTTTGGACAAATTTTAAAGAAAACGACAATTACAAGACGTACAATGCTGCTATTTACAAATAGCGAGGATGTTTTGTTGGCAGTAAAAGCAGGTGTACCAATTACAGAATTAAATGTTGGTGGAATGCGTTACCATGAGGGACGGGAGAAATTAACAAAGTCGGTAGCAGTCACAGAAAGTGAATTAGATGCTTTTAAAGAATTGCTGGCACGTAATCTTGAAGTGACCATTCAAATGGTTCCCAATGATGAGCGTGTGTTGTTGGAGGAGGTTCTAAAATGATTCAAGCCTTATTGATCGCGATTTGGACAGGTATCTGTGCTATTGATGATATTGGGACACAGATGCTTAGAAGACCTTTATTAATTGCGCCGGTTATTGGGGTTATTATGGGAGACCTTCCAACTGCCTTATTAATCGGAGCTTCCCTAGAGGTCTTGTGGATGGGAATTGGAAATGTTGGCGCCTATTCAGCACCAGATATTATTTCTGGAACAGCAATTGGGACAGCATTAGGTTTAGCTTCTGGAGGAGTTGCGACAGCAGTGGCTGTAGCAGTACCGGCTTCTCTTTTATCCCAACAATTATTGGTCTTATACCGTTCAAGTATTGTCTATCTAAATCCAATTGCAGAAAAAATTGCCGAGACAGGTGATTTTTCAAAGATTTTTCGAATTAATTATGTACCGATGTTGATTGCTTTTCTGATTAGGGCAGTTCCAACATTTATTGCAGTTTATCTAGGGGCTGCGGTTATTGATCAGGTTGTGGCTTCTCTTCCTAAAGAGGTGATGTCTGGTTTAGCTATCGCTGGTAAGATTATTCCATCCGTGGGGATTGGTTTATTGATGCTCATGATGATCAAAAAAGGAGAATTGTGGGTATTCTTAATTGCTGGTTTTGCCTTAGCCGTTTACTTGGAGTTATCGGTTCTTCCGATTACACTATTGGCTCTTCCAATTGCCTTAATTTATGATTTGGCTTCACAAAAACCAGTAATGGTGAATGAAGTTACTGAGAGTGAGGAGGATTATGATTTATGAAAAATAAAATTGGAAAACAAGATTTGAACAGAGTTTTTTGGAGAATGCAGCTGTTCAATGTAACCAATAATTTTCAGTCTATGCAAGCGATTGGTTTCTTATCTAGTTTTGCTCCAATCTTAGAAAAACTATACCAGGGGAAATCCAAAGAGGAACGAGTAGCTGCGATGAAACGGCATCTCGAGTTTTTCAATAGTCATGTAAATTCAAATGCTCTAATCTTGGGTATAACAGCAGCTATTGAAGAAACAACAAATGAAGATCAGAAGGATACTGTTACAAGTATTAAGACGGGGTTAATGGGACCCTTGGCGGGTATCGGTGATAGTGTTTTGAAATTCACATGGTTGCCTATTTGTGGAAGTATCGGTGCTGCTTTGGCTCTAAATGGTAGTGTTTTGGGTCCAATCTTGATGTTTTTTCTCTATAATGTTGTCAATGTTGCTTCCAAATACTACGGGATTCATTTAGGATATTCGAAGGGGATCCAGTTGATTGAAGGGGCTGGAGGAAATGTTCTTCAGCGTTTGTCGAATATTGCAAATATCGTAGGTTTAATGGTTATCGGAGGATTGATTGCATCTGTTGTTAAGGTGAATATTATTTCAGAGATTAAAGCTGGAGACAATGTGATTCCTTTTCAAGAAATGTTTGATAAGGTCATGCCAGGCCTATTCAGTTTATTGATAACCCTTTCTGTCTATAAGATTTTGAAAAAAACGAATGGCAAGCATGCTCCTTTACTCATTCTAGGGATTATGATTCTATCAATTATCCTGACCTATTTGAAAGTAGTGGGGTAAGAATATGGTGATGGAGTATTATGTGCAGCAGATCAGACATCACTGTTTCCAATTTAAACGGGAAGAAGTGGAACAAAATTCGGAGCAAGTGGCTATCTTTTTGTTGGACAAGCCAGATGGGGTTCCTACTCAGTTTTTAATGAAGACAGATCAGAATGAATTTGAGCTAGAGTTGGAGATAGAGACACGCCCTTATTTTTTAGTTGAATCTGCTAGTAGGTCATATATAGTTGCCGAGAGAACTCTGCCAGTTGAAGGAATGAATAATTTTCGTGATATGGGCGGTTATCTTGGTTTGAATGGTAAGAGGGTTAAGTGGGGAAAGCTTTACCGATCTGATCATTTGCATAATGCTACGAATCGAGGAATCCAATATATTAAAGATTTGGAGATTTCTACTGTTATTGATTATCGGAGTGAAAATGAGATTTCAAAATACCCTAATCCAGATTTAGAGTTTATCAAACAAAGTTATCATTTAGACCCATCTGCTCATGTAGCGGAATTGGCAGCTCAATTTGATTCTTCTAAAGATCAGGAAGATACTGCTTTGATTCAAGAAATTATGAGACAAAAAGGGCAGGGAGAGTTAGTGAATCATTCGGAGGTTATTGCTGCTCAGTACCAAATGTTTGTAACGGGGGATGAGGCCAGAGAATCGTTTGGGAAAATGATTCAGCTTCTTGCAGATTCCGGTGGAAGTCCCCTTGTTCAACATTGTCGTGGTGGAAAAGATCGAACCGGATTTGGCTCTGCTTTGGTATTGGGGTTACTGGGAGTTTCTACAGAGGATATCATTAATGATTATTTGATTACGGGAAAAAATAGAGAGGAGAGGAACCGTGTTAAAATGGAGGGATATCGACAATTGACACAGGATCCAGATATTTTGGAACATTTGTATTCTTTTATTGATACAAAGTCGGAATTTATCGAAGCTGCTCTCACTGTAATTAAAGATAAATATGGAACAATAGAGAATTATGTGTTATCTGAGCTGGATATTAGCTTGGAAACGATTGAGAGACTGCGAGATTTATATTTGGAATAATTGGGAGGAGAATGAGTGTGAGAAAAGAATTGTCAGAAAAACTACAATTTTTAGATAGAAAACCACGGCTAAAAACACTTTTTCTCCTTCTTTTTCGTTCAGAAGGGTATGTGACTAGTGAATCTATCGCAGCTAAGCTATCTGTATCTTCTCGCACAATTAAGTCAGACTTAGCAGAGTTGAAAATAGCTTTAGCAGATATTGGCGACATTGTTGCCAAACGGGCACATGGATTTAAGCTAGTTATCCATAATTCCCAGCTGGAACAGCACATTAAGGAAATTTTCCAAATATTTCCAACATCAAAAATCGAAAATAGTAGAGATGCACATGTTCTTTATATTTTGAGGCGTTTACTAACGAGCCTGCAGGAACTACGAATTGAGGATTTTCAACGTGAACTCTTAACCACTCATTCTCTAACGGAGGAACTGAGAGAGGTCAAGAAGATGCTTGAACGCTATCAGTTGAAGTTGGTGACTCGTCCAAAGCATGGAATGGCTATCGTAGGTCCACGATTTAAGAAATTGATGCTAACTGTTCGAGTCTACCGCTATTTTGATATGTATTTTCAGACTTACTCAGGTATCTCGAGGTATGACGAATTGTTTGAGTGTTCAGTAGAAGATCGCGAGAAGATTCGAAAAATTGTTTTGGTATCGATTACGAAATCACGAATTGTGTTTTCGGATTTAAATTTGGAGAGATTCATTCTGTATCTGATTTATTTACGAAATAATCTATCTAAGGAGCCGTTTGATCTACCAGATATTCCATTTGAAGTAGAACTTACAGATGAGTATCGACTAGTCGTTGAAATTTTAAATAAGCTTTCAAATGTGTTGAGTGGATTTGATTTCAGCCAAGAGGAGATTATTTTATTATCCTATATTGCAGTTATTAGTACAGACCTTTATCGATTTGCAGATTGTAGTACAGAAAATTATAATGCTTTGATTCCCTTGGCGAGGGAAGGTAGGAATTTTTTGATGAAGGAACTGTCTCGGTATCTTCGAGTTGATTTTTTTGAAGATTATACTTGTTTTAAAGACTCTTTTAAAATTATGATTCCGATTAGTCTGAAGATGTTTTTGGGAGTATCCGATAGCATTGATATCAGGTATAGAGATTTTAGTAGTTCTAATTCAAATCCAGTTCTTAGATTTTATATTCAAGCCTTATCCAAAAAATTTTATTCTCAATTTGGGTATGAATTTTCTAATAGGGAGTTGGATCTTCTGTTTACAACTTTTCTAGGAGTATTAAATCGTATTGTTCTAGATGTGAGACGGCTAAATCTAGCGATTATTGCTATTGATGGTAGATTATCCACACAGCAGTTGAAATTCAATCTGAAGCATTATTTTGATGATTTTATCGACAAAATTGAAACGAAAACTTTGTACGAGTTAAACTTTTTGAAAGAAAAACAGTATGATTATTACATTTGTTCAGGAATTGGAGAGCAGTTGAGTATACCTTGGGAACCCAAGTATTTTGTTTCAGATGATGTTGCTGAATTTGACTATGATGATTCTTTCAAAAAAATCTTTTTTGATGCTTATTCTTATGATAGGGTTTTACCTCCGATCTCTATCAGTCAAACAGAAATGTTTGGGCACTCAGACGGCGATGTGATTGATGTTGAAAAGGGAGAGGTGAAAATACGCTTTTTGATTCACTTGGATTCAGAAAAAGAAAAGATTTGTGTCTATAGAGATCATATGAGTCAGTATATTATATCTGTAGCTGTTGATGTTCGGGATAACTTTCAAAAATTAAAAATGTTGTTGAATGTACTAAATAGTATGGTAGAGGCATCGGATATTTTATTGAAAGAAAATGTAACGTATCGCGATTTATTAAGTTAAGGGAGGAGAAACTATGAATAAAAAAATAAGACGTTCTTATTTAGGTTTATCTGCAGCAACTGCTTTAGCCTTACTGATGACGGGTAATCCTGCAAAAGCAGACGAATACTCTATTCAAGAACTTTCAGTTAGTGCCAGTGGGATTGAACCAGTGGCTGCTGTGTCTCAAGAAGTACAGAATCCTATTCCAGAGGCTACGGTTGTTGATCCTAATGGGATGTTAGAGTCATCCTCTGAAGTAGGTGTTCTAGAAGTGGAACAAAAAGTGACAGAAGAGCCACTGGAAGTAGCTATGGCAACAAAAGAGAATCCGCCATCAGACATGGGGGTGCCTGATAATCTCTATACCCATTTAACTTCTGAGAAAGTAGAAATTAAGAGTGGTTTAGGCTATGACTTTTATGAAGATTTACCAATGCCTGAGGCGAAGGAAAATGGTCGTGGTGAACCACTGGTACCTTTAATCTCTGACTATGGGAACTCTTATATTGAAGATCCTTTTCTAAAAGATGATGTATTGAGGTTTAGACGTTGGGATTGGAATGAATTATATTCTTCATTGGATAAAAAAGTGCAGGAAAATCCAGAACATCTAGACACCTATCGTTTGCAGGCTGAGATTTATTTAGTGAATAAGAAGTATCGAGAGGCTTTTTCGCAGATAGATAAGGTTTTACGAAGAGATCCGAGTGATGTCCATGCGTTATCATTATCCGTTCTAGCTGCGAAGGTAACGGGTGAAAAGGAACAGGTTAAAAATCGCTTAGCTGTTCTTAAACATGTTTCTAGAGATGCCTATGATTCTGTATTGAAGGTTCTCCGTGATGCAGATGCTTATAATGCTACTAAGATTAACTATGGTTCTAATCAATTGACTGAGATGGTTCCGGATGCTATTGCTGTTTTTGGGCAGTCTCCGAATAGCGATGGAACCCCATCCCCAGCTCTTTTAAGTCGACTAGAGAAGACAAAAGAGATGGCAGAACGCTATCCAGATATTCCAATTGTTTTAAGTGGTGGGCCCGTTCGCTATGAATATGCTGAAGCGGATGTGATGGCAAAATGGCTTAAGTCTCAGGGGATTGATGAAAAAAGATTTATTCTAGATGATATTGCCAGAGATACTCCTGGAAATGCTATTGGAATGATTAAAGCGTTTGAAGCAGTTGGGGCTCGGAAAATTTTAGCGATTGGAACGATTTTACATTTACCTCGAGCTGTAACGGTATTAAAAGTCTATGCAGATGCTATGACTTGGTGATTGACTCAGCAGGAGGCGGTAAGCAACCATCGGCTTCTAAAAAGGAAATTGAACGTCTTTATACCTATGTCAATGCTTTACGAGCAGGTTACCTTTATACTAAGGAAGATTTTGAAAGATTTTCTAAATCGGAATACAAAGTAGTCTTTAAAAATCAATTGAATCAGTTAATAGAAGAAAGAAATTTTAGATTTGGTGATCTAATTCATTACCCTGATCTTCAGCTAGATGGATATCGATTGGTAAATTGGAAATCGGAAGATGGTCGTCTTTATACCTCTCTTAGTCGGTTGTCAGATAATGTGGTTCTCTATCCAATTCTTGAAAAAATAACTTCTTTGCCTTCGAATATGAATGTTAGTCCTAAATTCGATGTTGAACAGCAGCAAGACAGAGTCGAGGTGAAGGTGCCGAGAGGTATCGAAAAACGAAGTGATGTGGAGCTCATTACTGAAGTTCGTAAAAATCCGAAATTATCAGTAGACTCAAAATCAGAGGAAACTAATATTCCTAAACTTCCTAAAACAGGTGAAGCGAAGGACCATTACTTTTCAATGTTTGGTTTGGGATTAGTTGGTTTCTTAGGCTTTGTATTTAAAAGAAGGAAAATCTGATTTTGGCTGATTTCTAAAGTGATGATTGTAGTTGTAATACTAAATAAAAATCGAATTTTGAATTATAATAGATTGTATGAAATTGAAATTAGATAAACAACAAGAAACTGAATTGAGATTAGCTCTTAGAAATAAAGACTACGCTACTTATCATAGACGCATC
>NZ_JACBXX010000152.1 GCF_013415245.1 Streptococcus danieliae
TTACTCACCCGTTCGCAACTCTTCCAAAAGAGCAAGCTCTTTCTTCAGCGTTCTACTTGCATGTATTAGGCACGCCGCCAGCGTTCATCCTGAGCCAGGATCAAACTCTCATCAAAAGTTTGAGCTACTGCTCATTTCTGTCACTGACAGATTTATTGTTTTTTTCTTGCCGGGCACTATTTCTAGTGTCCCACACATTGGTATTCGTCTTGTTCAGTTTTCAAAGGTCATGTCTCTCACGAGACAACTTCATTAGTTTATCAAAACCTCAAATCTTTGTCAACACTTTTTTGAAAAATTTTTGAAGTTTTTTTGGCTTGGTTCGGATGAACCGAACCTTTATCCACTAACTGTCCCGTTTAAGGAACTCTTCCTTCAGGACTTTCTTAGTATACAACACTACAACTTTCTTGGCAAGACTTTTTGCTCATTTTTTTTAAAAAAATTCTCAGAGGAACAAATCCCCTGAGTTTCTCTTACTTATGACTCACTTTTTTAGTGATGAAGTCCCCAATAAATTGAATGGTAAAAATCAAAATAATAATCAAGACTGTTGCTAGAATGGTGACATCATGATTATAACGGTTATAGCCGTAGGCAATGGCGACATTCCCTAGTCCACCGGCACCAACTGCACCGGCCATGGCGGTCTCAGCTACTAGGGAAATCAGAGTTACCGTTGTCACCCGGATTAAATCGGGTAGTCCTTCGCTCAGGTAGACGCCAATGATATCTTTGGTCGTTGCTCCGCTGGCTTGGGCCGCTTCAATGACGCCGGAATCTAGCTCTGCTAAAACAACTTGGACTTGACGGGCAAAAAAGGCATAGACAGCAAAGGAAAGCGGAACAAGAGCAGCGTTTGGCCCAATACTGGTTCCAACAAGGGTTTGCGCTAATGGAGAAAGGACCGCCAATAAAATAATGAAGGGAACAGCCCTGAAAATAGAGGTGATCTTGTCCAAGACCCAATAAACCCACTTGTTTTCCAAAACGCCACCTGGTGCGGTCAAAACCAGCAAAAGACCGGTCACAAGTCCCAAAAATCCACCAATCAGAAAGGCATAGAAGGTCATATAGAGGGTCAAATAGATGGCTGTACCCCAACCGGCTTGTCCAGACCAGCCCATTTTATAAACATTTGGTAGATAGGTTTCAATAATATTCATCTTATTATCCTTCTTTCAGAATCTTTATACCAACTCCAGACTCCTTCAAGCCCGCATGCGCCTTACTCAGGCTTTCTGGTGTTCCAGAAAGAATCACAATCAATTCGCCTACTGGAGTATGGTCGAGAATTTCAATATTTCCAAATAAAATATTGGCTGTAACCTCATAATGCTTGGAAAGATCATGAATAATAGCTTGGTCTGTCGCATTTCCGGAGAATTTCAAGTGTACCAATTCTTGCCCAGCTGGCAAATGACGGACACTTTCCTGTTGGTAAATTTTCCGCAAAGCTTCTTCAATCCCGGTAGCTGTTTCCATAAAGTCCTGGGTCAATTCATTCTTAGGATTGCTAAAAATTTCCAGAACACTGCCTTCTTCGATTAAACGACCATCCTGCATCACAGCCACACGATTGGCTATATCCTTCACGATCTGCATTTCATGAGTAATCATAATGATGGTTAGTCCCAAACGTTCATTCAGTTCCTGGAGGAGTTTCAAGATCTGCTTGGTTGTTTTAGGATCTAAGGCAGAAGTCGACTCATCGGAAATCAAAATCTTGGGATCATTGGCCAAGGCCCGCGCAATCGCCACCCGTTGTTTCTGTCCACCGGATAGCTGAGATGGATAATTTTCTGCGCGATCCGCTAGTCCCACCAATTCCAACAGTTCCTTAACCTTTTGGTCCTTGGCTTCCTTGCTCAAACCAGAATGCTTCAGGGCAAAGGCAACGTTCTCGGCGGCTGTTTTTTGGCTCATCAAATTAAAGTGTTGGAAAATCATCCCGATTTCGCGGCGTTTTTCCCTCAAGGCCTGAGCAGATAATTGAACCTTCCCCTGGTCAAAAAAGATTTCATTGTCGACAACTAGACGGCCTTCAGTGGGGGCTTGGAGTAAATTAACCACGCGCACCAAGGTTGACTTGCCAGCTCCTGAATAACCGACGATACCATAAATATCCCCTTTTCGGATATTGAGACTAACCTGGTCAACAGCTGTAATCACTTTATTCTTTTGGCTAAATCGAACACCAATATTTTCTAATTTAATGATGGTTTCTGACATCACATCCTCCTATTCTCAATCCAAAAGAGGCTGGGACAAAAGTCTAGCCTCATTGACTTTGGTTAATAAAATGCCTTTGACGCAGTAGCTGATTGGCCTCTTCGTTCGCTTTTCAAGCTCGGAAGAGGACCTAATCAGCCTTGCGGGGGTGGGACTACGAGGCTGGGACAAAAGTCTAGCCTCTTTGACTTTGGATAACAAAATGCCTTTGACGCAGTAGCTGATTGGCCTCTTCGTTCGCTTTTCAAGCTCGGAAGAGAGCCTAATCAGCCTTGCGGGGGTGGGACTACGAACTAAATTTTTTCAAATTTAGTTCTGTCCCACTCCCTGTCACACTCCCAAACCCCTCTCCTTTGGTTTGTTTTATACTCTTGCTAGTTTGAGTAGCCGATTTGTGGCTTACCAAACAGGTTGGTCCAAACCTTCTGAGGTTTCTTCAATGACTTTCTTAACATCATCTGTATGGTAGGCTTTGATTAATTTCTTCAAAGCGTCTGCCTTATCTGATTTTTCCCAATCACTTTTAGCAGCTAGGATATTGTACCATTGTTGCGAATTGTCATCTGCCACTTCAACAAACAAGGCCTTCTTGAAATCCAAACCAGCTTCTGATACAAAGGTATTATTAACAACCGCTGCATCCGCAGAATCTAGAGAACGGGCTGTTTGGCTCGCATCCAATTCTTTAATATCCAATTTCTTTGGATTTTCTTTCACGTTGGCAATTGTTGCCAATTCTTTACCGGACACATCCAATTTGATCAAACCAGCTGATTGCAGAAGGTAGAGTGCGCGGCTTTCATTGGTCGCATCATTTG
Organism: Streptococcus danieliae; assembly: GCF_013415245.1. Taxonomy (GTDB): domain Bacteria; phylum Bacillota; class Bacilli; order Lactobacillales; family Streptococcaceae; genus Streptococcus; species Streptococcus danieliae_A. The sequence goes on from NZ_JACBXX010000152.1 coordinate 3,051, forward strand.
GCACGGTGATTGTTGCACCATCTGGAATTTGTTCCACGCTTGTGTAACGGTTCTTGCCATCTTTGGTACCAGAGTAAAGGCGAATTGGCGAAATGATGGTATCTGCAATCGCTACTAGATCGCCCTTATTTTCTTGATTCCAGTTATCCAAGAAGTTGTAGTGTTGGAAGGCGTTGACATCAACATCACCATTAGCAGTAGCAATGTTTGGTTGTGAGTAGTCTGTAAACTCAGTGTATTCCAACTTCACCCCTTCTTTGTCCAAAAGCTCTTCAATTTTTTCCCAGCGTTTTTCTTCTGAATCACTTTTCGCCATCAGACCTACACGGAGGGTATTGGCATCTGAAGAAGAACCTCCCGTATTGGCACAGGCTGCTAAGGTCAGACCAGCTAGGGCTGTCAGCCCTACTACTTTCAAAATCGATTTCAATTTCATCATCAAACTCCCTTTGTTTTTTTCTTGCTACTAGAATAACAGACTCACCCCTAGCTGCCTAGTATGGGATTTTTAAGTGCCTTATAAAAAATTCTTATCAAGCCTAAAAAAGACTCGGATGGCAAATCATCCGAGTCTGACTAATCAATTACCAAACAGGTTGGTCTAAACCACCTGAAGATTCTTCAATCACTTTTTTCACTTCGTCAGTGTGGTAGGCCTTGATCAATTTTTTCAGAGCTGCTGCCTTGTCTGATTTTTCCCAATCCTTTTTAGCGGCTAGGAAGTTGTACCATTGCTTGGCATTGGCATCTGGAACTTCGACAAAGATGGCTTTTTTGAAGTCAATCCCGGCTTCTTGGACAAAGTCGTTGTTCACGATGGCTGCATCAACTGATTCCAAAGAACGAGCAGTTTGACTGGCATCTAGTTCCTTGATGCTTAAGTTCTTGGGATTTTCTTGAATATTTTCAATGGCTGCAAAGGTATCTCCGGAAACATCTAGTTTCAATAGACCTGCAGATTGAAGGAGATAGAGGGCCCGGCTTTCATTAACAGGATCATTTGGAATGGCGATACTACCACCATCTGGAATCTGCTTCACATCTGTGTAACGTTCAGAACCGCCTTTGGTTCCTGAATACAGGCGAAAGGCTGTGAAGTAGGTATCCGCAATTGGTACCAAGCTCCCCTGGTTCTTCTTGTTCCAGTTGTTTAGGAAATTGTAGTGCTGGAAGGCATTGACATCAACTTCCCCATTTTCTGTCGCCTTATTGGGCTGGGAATAGTCTGTAAATTCCGTGTATTCAATTTTGACTCCTTCTTCCTGAAGCAACTCTTCGATTTTATCCCACCGAGCTTCCTCGGTATCACTTTTAGCCATTAAGCCTACGCGAATTGTATTTGCATCTTCTTTAGCCGTGCTGGCTGGGGCACAAGCTGCCAGGGTCAAGGCTGCCAAAGAAGTGAGTCCCACTAGTTTCAATACCGATTTCAATTTCATAAGCAAGCTCCTTTTTCTTTTCTTGCTACTAGCATATCAGAAGGCACTGGTCTAGCCTAGTATTGATTTTTTATCTTAACCATAAAAAGGCTTTATCATGCTCCCTTCCCTCTTCATAAGAAAAACACCCTAAAAGTTAACCATGCGGCCAAACTTTTAGGATGCTCTGGGTTAGAAATCGCGATTCGTTTTCTAATGAATTATTTCAACTCTTCAGCTGTTGGAGCATAGTCGCCACCGAAGAATTCTTTAGACAATTTCGCAAGGGTACCATCTGCTTGAAGTTCTTTGATACGGCCATCAACGAACTTCTTCAAATCATCTTGCCCTTTTGCAAAGACTGGGTAAACAAACGGTTGAGCACTCTCTGGCAATTCAATAATTTTGAGATTGTTCAAACCTTGGTTTTTGATGATGGTTTCAATCGAGATACGGTCAAAAATCTTGTAGTCTGCTTGGCCATCATTCATCCGTGTCATGATTTGCTGGAAGTCAGCACGTGTATAAGACAAGTTGGTTGGATTGTCTGCGTGCTCCTTGTTCCATTCTTCCAATTGCGCAGCTGTGTTGGTTCCTTGAACAACCTCAGTTGTTTTACCACCTAGGTCATCCATTGACTTGATACTTTCATCATCCTTTTGAACGACAAGGACGTTAGGGTTTTTAGCCACAGGGTAAGCGTAAAGATATTTGTTAGCACGCTCTTCTGTATAAGAAATGTTATTGACAGCCATTTGGTAGCGGTCACTATCCAACCCTGCAAACAGACTAGACCATTCTGTCTTTTCAAATTCAAGGTCGTATTTATCGGAGTCTTTGAAGATAGCTTTCACAACTTCAATCTCGTAACCCGTCAACTCACCTTTTTCATCTTCATAGTTAAATGGTTTTGGTGAAGCATTGGTAGCTACGCGGACAACTTCCTTCTTTGCTGCTCCAGAAGAATCTGAGCTATTGTTCGAGCATGCTGCAATCACAAGAGCAGATGTTGCAAGAAGAGCAAGGGAAATAATTTTTTTCAGTTTCATGAAAAACCTCCTTCTAGTTTCTACTTAAGATACTATCAGAAAACAAGGTAAATTTCTACTAGCTTGAATTGCAAAAAAGACCGAAAATAAATTCGGTCTTTGAGAATTCCTAAAATCCTTCTACATTAGTGTAAACTTTTTGAACATCTTCATCATCTTCCAAAACGTCTACCAATTTTTCAAACACAGCTAAATCATCGCCTTCCAATTGAACTTCGGATTGCGGAATCATTTCAAGCTCAGTTACTTGGAATTCCTCGATTCCTTCCGCACGCAAGGTTTCAACTGCCTTGTGAAGATCTGTTGGCGCTGTATAAACAGTGATGCTGCCTTCTTCTGCTTCAACATCGTCCACATCGACATCTGCTTCTAGCAACAATTCAAAAATCGCATCCGCATCATCACCTGCAAAAACAATCACACCCTTGTTATCAAACAAGTAGGAAACAGAACCACTAGCTCCCATATTTCCACCATTTTTACCAAAAGCTGCACGAATATTAGCCGCAGTCCGATTCACGTTAGAAGTCAAGGTATCAACAATTAACATAGAACCATTCGGCCCAAATCCTTCATAACGACCTTCTGTAAAGGTTTCATCCGTATTTCCCTTAGCCTTATCAATCGCCTTATCAATAACGTGCTTGGGAACCTGTGCTTGCTTAGCCCGGTCCACAACGAACTTGAGCGCTGCATTCAACTCAGGATCTGGCTCCCCTTTTTTCGCTGCCACATAAATCTCAACACCAAACTTGGCATAAACTTTTGAGTTCGCGCCATCTTTAGCTGTCTTTTTTGCCACAATATTGGCCCATTTACGTCCCATGTTTTTCTCCTTTTATTACTGCATTCACGCGTTATTATATCACTTTCCAAAAGCTGACGCAAAAAGAATTCATTCCCCACCCCATTGAAGGGGAACCCGTCCAAAATTTTGCTCGCCAATGCCCGCTTGCCCTAGGGCATAAATCTGATCCGCCTTCTGCGTCAGAGCATCCCAGGGCTCCGCACCAATCCGGGTCACCCAATTCACCTGCTTTTTCAAAAGCGCTAGGTGCCTCCGCCCCCGGCCGGAAAATCCCAACACATGTAGGGCTTCTGGCAAGGGAGCTTCTTGCGCCCCAACCAAGATATAAGTCAAGACGCGCCGCACCCGGGCCTTGGTGAATCGCTTGGTGGCGACCGCCGCAACCAGCTCCTCTACTGAATCCACCTGAGCAACTGCCCCCAGCAAACGCTGGGCTACTTCTTCATTAACCTGATAAACATCCTGCAGATTAGGATGGCTCAGAATCTGGTAGCGGACCAAAGGCCAATACAGAGACCAGTCTTGTTGCGGCGCTGCCGCCAGAAAATCCGCTACCGGGCTATGGCGCTGGATAAAGTCTTGGTCTCTCCGGTGATGGCGAAGGGCTGTTGCCGAGGCATAGCTTTGGTCCTTAGCCAAGGAGTGAAAACCGGCTCCTTGGCGTTGGACAGCCTTTAAAGTCAGATTCGTCTCAGCAGCAGCCTTGGTATAGGCCAGGCCGAGAATATGGTTGGGACTTTGACCGGTAAAGGTCAAGCCCAAAAATTTCTCCCAAGCGGCCTGACTCTTCTGCGGAAAGGACAAAGAATCGGGAAGTTGATTCATGTAAGCTGTCATATCACTTGCTTGGGCCCGGTAAGTCGCTAGTAAAGTATTATAGTCCCGAACTTCTTCACTTCCAAAAACCAGCTCCTCGACCCCAGCCCGAACTAAAATATCCACTGCTCCAGCGGCAAAGAAATCAGCCGCTTGAACACTGACTAGAAAGGGCAACTCCAAAACCAAATCGGCCCCTTGGGACAAGGCCATTTGAGTCCGCACCCATTTATCAACAAAGGCTGGCTCTCCTCTTTGCACAAAGTTGCCTGACAGGGCTACGATTTTCAGACCCTCCATTTGATCTAAGAGATAGCGGTGGCCATTGTGAAAGGGATTAAATTCAGCTATTACCCCGCTAATTTTCATGACTTCTCCGCCACGAAGAACCACCGCAAGCTCTTTTCATCAGGGGCTTGATCGGTAAAATCGGCATAGACTTGGATGTTGGTAAAGCCTGCTTGCTCTAGCAAGATTTCATAGGTTAGGAGTTCATAGGTCCTTTCTTCATGGACTTCATCCTTGCGAACAAAACGCCCATCTTTTTCTTTTAAAAAGAAGGTCAATTCATGAACGATGGAATAAGGGGGATCATCTGGGTAGGAATCCCAAACAAAGGCAAAATCTTCCGCATTCTCGTGGTAGCTGTAGCCGGGATAAACTTCCTCCATTTGATAAATGGAATGAACATCAAAGAGGAAGCGACCGCCAGGCTTGAGAACCTGGAAAACCTGCTGAAAGGCATCGCCCACCTCGACTTCATCCTCCAGATAGCAAATCGAGTCTGAATAACAGGTCACCGCATCCACTGGCTCCAAGGCCGGTAAATCGAGCATATTGCCTTGAATAAACTCCACTTGTCGACCGGCCTTCTGGGCTCGTTTCTGAGCCAGCTCAACCATCTCCGGACTCAGGTCCAGTCCCTTAATGCGGTAGCCAGCCTGATCCAGCTTGAGTGATAGAATCCCAGTCCCACAGGCCAGTTCTAAAATATCTTTTGTGTCTGGTGCCAGATGGTTCTGGGTAAAGGCCAACCACTGGTCATACAGTTGGTCATCCATGATTGCATCATAGACACCTGCAAATGTTTCATACGTTGTCATCAGTTATCCCCTATAGTGAAAAAAGAGGACGGCGGAATCGACTACCATCAACACGAGTCTTTCCCAACACTGTCCTCCTCTCTTCCTTTAATCTACAAAGCTGGAAATGTCAACCAGTTCTGCTTCATGCCAAAGTTTTTCTAAATTGTAATCATTGCGGACTTCCTCGGAAAAGACATGGAAGACAACGCCTCCCAAATCCAAGAGAACCCAACCACTGGCTACGTTGCCTTCAAGGGGTCCGACTTCTAAACCAGCTTCTTGAGCCTTTTCACGGACATTATCCGCAATGGCTTCCAGCTGACGGCTGTTCATCGAGCTAGCAATCACAAAATAATCTGTCACACTAGTCAAGCTTTGAACATCTAGGGCTACTAGATCTTCTGCGCGCTTCTCATCAGCAGCTCTGACAACAAGCTCTAATAATTGATTTCCTTCCATTGTTTACCTCTCTAAAAAGTGTCTGTATGCATTGTAGGTTTCCAAGGTTTGGGGATAGATGGGCAGCCGTTTTTTAGCTAAAAAAGCTAGGGTTTCAGCGGTCTCGTAGGCCACTCCTTCTTCTAAGGAAGAATAGGCCAGACGTCTTGCCTCCTCAACTCCTGGAAAATTCCGATCGGCTTCAATATAATCCGCCAAATAAAGAATCATATCTAAGGGGGACATGTCCGCCTTCCCAATGGTATGAACCCGAATCGCTTCCAGGATTTCCTTATCTTTCAAACCGAGCTCGTCCTGGATGGCATAGATCCCAAGGTAACCATGCCAAATGTTGTTGCCCCACTGGAGCAGATCTGGATCTAGCCCGCGCTCTTCAATCAGTGTTTGGAAGTAAGCGTCAGGTTTTTCCTTGGCATAGTCATGCAGCAGCCCTGCCAAGCCAGCCTTGATCGGATCTTGACCATAGGCCTGGGCCAACTGGATGGCCGCCTGTTCCACATTCAAAACATGTTGGAAACGCTTGGGACTAAGAGTCTTCTGCAAACGTTCCAGTAGGTCTTCACGTCCCAAGGGCAGATAGGTTTCATAGGTCATTTGTACAAGCCCTCACGTTTGATATACTGCCAAACCATTTCTGGCAGCAGGAAATTGGGTTCACGACCTGTCGCAATGAAATCACGTACCATACTGGAAGAAATATCCATCAGCGGCACATCTACCCAGATCACTGGATAAGAAGTTCCCGCCTTGTATTTTGGCCGCTGAACGCCGACAAACTGGACCAACTCCAAGAGTTCATCAATCCGGTGCCACTTGGGGAGGTACTCCACCATGTCTGCCCCGATAATAAAGTAATAATCAGTATCAGGATTCGCTTCTGTCAGGATTTTCATACTATCGTAGGTGTAGCTAATCCCCTTGCGGTCCAGTTCCAAACGTTCAATTCCCAAACCTTCTTTGCCATTAAGGGCCAATTCCAACATCATCAAGCGGTGGTGTTGATCAATGGTCTCTTTTTTATCCTTGTGGGGAGGGAGAAACTCTGGCATCAGCAGAACCTGATCCAAGCTCAATTGCTGCCGCACCTGATCCGCTACTAACAGATGGGCATTGTGGACAGGATTAAAATTCCCGCCCAAAATCCCGACTTGTTTGCGTTTCTTCTCTGGTAAATCCGGTTGCAGGGCAACCTTGGTAAAAGGTGTGACTAATTCGAGTGCCATCGTTTCTCCTTGTTATACCTCACGAACTTTAATGGAAAGTTTCCGGTTTTCTTTTTTAGCCGAAGGCTTGAACAGAATCAAGATCCGGCCAATTTTTTGGACAGTGTCCAAGCCAATTTCTTCTTCCAAAGTTTCTGCAACATCATGAATATTTTCATCCGTATTTTGCAACAGGGTTACCTTGATCAATTCACGCGCATCTAGAGCATTGCGGATACTGGTTTTAATCTCATTGTTCAAGCCATTTTTACCAATTTGGATAATGGGCTTCATGTGGTGCGCTTCTGCTTTCAGAAAAGCTCTTTGTTTACTTGTAAGTGACATATTTTTTATACTCCATCTATTTCAAACTCAGCTAGTAGGCGGTAGGCTAAATAATCGCCGGACGTACCAAAACCACCACCCCCTCAGGAGCCCAGGCAACTAGTCGCGCAGCTTCTGGGATCCGGATCCAGCCCAAACCGGAAATCACCACATCGCTTTTCTCGGTAATGGTCAAAGGATGGGGAACCAGTTTTGAGAAGGAGTCCAAATCTTTCTGCCGGGGTGGTTGCAAGAGGTCACCAACATGTTTGTCATAAAAAGCGTCTGCTCCAGCCAATTTGGTCCGGTGAATCTTCAGTTCATTTGCAAAGTAGGCCGTAAAACCTTGGCGCTGACCAGCCTCAAAATCTAAGCGAGCCAAACCTCCGAAAAAGAGGGTCTGCTCAGGATTAAGTTGGTAGGTTTTCGGTTTTAGTTCTTTTTTGGGGCTGACCAACTTGAGGTCCTTGCCTTCTAGGTAGTGGGCCATCTGATAGCGGTGAATGATTCCTGGGGTATCATACATGAAGCGGCCATCCTCTAGTGGAATTTCAATCTTATCCAAGGTCGTTCCAGGGAAACGACTGGTCGTAATCACATTCTTATCCCCAGACAATTCCTGAATGATGGCATTAATCAGGGTCGACTTCCCAACATTGGTCACCCCGACCACATAGACATCCCGCCCTTTCCGATAGCGGTCGATTTTCTCAATCAAATCCTTGATGGCATCCTTGTTTTGGGCACTGGTTAATTGCACGTCAACCGGCCGCAGCCCCTCTTCGTGGGCCCGCTCTGTCAACCACCGTAACAACTTCTTATCCTTGACAGACTTGGGTAAGATATCCTTCTTGTTTCCCACCAGCAAGACATCATTTCCAGCTACAAAACGAGACAGGCCTGGGATCACCGAACCATTAAAGTCAAAAATATCAATGACATTGACTACCAGAGCATCACTATCGCCAACTTCATGCAAGAGGCGGAGAAAGTCCTCATCCGTCATCTCCACATCACTGATTTCATTATAGTGGCGAAGGCGGAAGCAGCGTTGGCAATAGAGTTCTCCACTTGCCACCCCTTTTTCCAAGGCCGCTGGCGGTGTGTATCCCGCTTTTTCCTGCTGCTCGGTTTGAATTTCGGCACCACAGCCGATACAAAATAGTTTTTCCTGCATTTACAATCCTTTGTGAAATTTCATAGGGCCATACTTGGCTTCTAGCTTTTTGAGCACCCGGCGCTCACGTGCCCGATTAAACTTGGTATTAATCGAATCATGCTGCACCAAGGGCTTGACTAGAATCGAGCGAATTCCAGCACGATGGGCTGCCCGAATATCGGTCATCAATTGGTCACCAACCATCACAACCTTGGAGCGATCCACCTGGAGCTTGGACAGAGCACGATTGATTCCAAAGGCAAATGGCTTCAAAGCCCAGTAAACAAAACCAATCCCGAACTTCTCCACAGCCCGCGTCACCCGCTTTTTGGTATTATTGGACACCACCATAATCTGAATACCAGCATCCTGAACCTGATGCAACCAATCTTTCATTTCTGGTGTTCCATCTGGATTGTTCCAAGCAATCAAGGTATTGTCCAAATCAACCAAGACCGCCTCAATTCCCAGCTTTTTTAAATCTGCTACTGCGATATCATAGACCGCCTCTACCGTGTAATCCGGTTTATACTGCTCAATTGACACAAGCTACTCCATTTTCCACTGTACTAGTCTCCATTATACCATATCCCCTTCTTTTGCTTCAAAAGGAAAGCCAAGCCGACCATAGGCCTTCCACAAGGCCCAACCCGCGACCACAAAAGCCGTAAAATCAGCTAGGGGCATCGCATAGGCTAGTCCCGCGACCCCGAAAAAGCGGGGCATCAGCAACCCGACTTTATCACCTAAAAATAGACAAAGACCAGCTAACCCCTTGTGCCCCAAGGGATTTGGCTAGTCTTTTTTCTTATTTGGGTGTTGTATATGGAGCCTTAGCGTAGTTTTTTAGCTCTTCAAA